>NZ_JBEOWQ010000006.1:62855-228096 GCF_040296145.1 Micromonospora sp. NPDC002296 | reverse complement strand
CCGAGCCCCCCTCCGCCGCCGCGGCGGCGCGGCTGCTCGGGCGCGCCGAGGAGCGGGCCCGCTACGCCCGGGACCCGCTCGCCGGTGAGGAGCTGACCCCGGCCCTGCGCAGCGTCCGCGGCGTGCTCGCCGCCCGGGCCGACCGGCGGACCAGGCTGCTGGCCGCCGCCCTGCCCCCGTCGGTGCTGCTGCCCTGGCGGACTGCGGTGAGCGACACGTCCTCGCGGATGGTGGCCACCGCCGGCGACGCCCGGTACCGGCTGTTGCGCTGGAGCCCCCGCCGCCTGCTGGCCTCCCGCACCGGCCGCTGACCCCGCCGGGGCACGAGGCGGGGCGGGGACACGAGGCGGGGCGGGGCCCGGGTTGTGTGCCGGGCGCGGGCGTGAAACGGCGGCCCGTCGTCGGACGGGCCGAAGTCGGCGCGGCCCCGCCGGGCGGCGGGACCAGGGATCAGTGGAGGGGCCGGGTCAGCGGTGCCCCTCCGGGCGCTGCCGCCACCGGTCCTCCATCCGGTCCAGGAACGACGACCGCCGGCCTGACCGCCCACGCGGACGGCGCCGACTGGTCGTCCCGCCGACCACGTGCAGGTCGGGGGACTGCGCCTTACGGTGCGACTGCACCGCGTACGCCGCCGAACCCAGCATGACGACGAAACCCGCCACCGCGAGCGGTGGAGTCTTGATCACCGCACCGTAGACCAGCAGGGCCAGCCCAACGATGATCGCGCCGGCAGCGACGAGCAGGCGACGCCGCGCATGGAAGCGCGGATCGCTGGCACGCACGGCCGAGGCGAATTTGGGGTCCTCGGCAAGCGACCGCTCGATCTGCTCGAACAGCCGCTGCTCGTGCTCCGAGAGCGGCACGGCACTCCTCCCCGGTCACGTGGGTCGGCCCGGGCGGGCCGATAGACCGTGGCAGCCGACCGGCTGCTTACCGCCAAGTCTACGAGGGGGGTCGCGCGTCGGAAAGCGGGACGACCTATGGGCGGGGCGGATTTTCATTTCGCTCCCGGTCGCGACGACGAAGCAGACTCGCCGGACCTATGACGGACCGCCCGAAACGGGCAGCCGCTGCGTCCGCCGCCGCCTCCGCCTCCCGCCAGCCGCGCTCGGGGGCGCCGAGGGTGAGCTGCTGCGGGGTCTGCTCCGCCGGCGCGAGGCCCTCCAGCCGTACCCCGACGAGGCGGATCCGCTCGCCGGGGGCGAGAACGGTGTAGAGCGCCCATGCGGTGTCGAAGATCTCACGGGCCGTGTCGGTGGGGACGCCGAGGGTGCGGGAGCGGTTGACCGTGCGGAAGTCTGCCATCCGCACCTTGATCGACACCGTCCGGCCGACCTGGCCGGCCCGGCGCAGCCGGACGCCGACCTTCTCGGCGAGGGCCAGCAGCGCCCGGCGGATCTCCAGCGGGTCGCCGACGTCGACGTCGAAGGTCACCTCGGCGCCGATCGACTTCTCCACCTGCTCCGGGGTGACCCGGCGTGGGTCCCGCCCCCAGGCCAGCTCGTGCAGGTGGCCGGCGGCGGCCGCACCGACCGCCTTGCGGAGCATGCCGAAGGGCGCCTCGGCCAGGTCACCGACGGTGTTCAGCCCCAGCCGGCGCAGCGTCTCGGTGGACCGCTCCCCCACCCCCCAGAGCGCGGAGACGGGCAGCGGGTGCAGGAATTCGAGCACCCGGTCTGCGGGCACCACCAGCAGCCCGTCGGGCTTGGCCCGGGTGGAGCCGAGCTTGGCCACGAACTTGCTCGGCGCGACCCCCACCGAGCAGGTCAGCTCCTGCTCCCGCTCGACCCGGGCACGGATGCGCCGGGCGATCTCGGCCGGCGCACCGAAGAGCCGGCGGGCGCCGGCCACGTCGAGGAACGCCTCGTCGAGCGAGAGCGGCTCGACCAGCGGGGTGACGTCCCGGAAGACCTGCATGACCGCCCGGGAGGCCGCCGTGTACTGCGCGAAGTCGGGCGACAGGTAGACCGCGTGCGGGCAGAGCGCCCGGGCCCGCCCGGTGGGCATGGCGCTGCGGACGCCGTACCGTCGGGCCTCGTAGCTGGCGGAGCTGACCACGCCGCGCGGCCCGACCCCGCCGACCACGACGGGCCGGCCGCGCAGCTCGGGGCGGCGGCGCACCTCGACAGAGGCGAAGAAGGCGTCCATGTCGACGTGCAGGATCGGGCAGCCGGAGTCGTCGCCGTCGGGCCCGAAGCGCGGGTCGCCCCCGCGCGGCAACGACTGACTGCGGCCCATCCCCGCAGGCTAGCCCCCGGGTACGACACCCCGGGGACCGCACGGCGGCTCAGCCGCGGACCACCAGCAGCGGGATGGTCATCTCGGCGGCCGTGTCCGCCCCGTGGTACGCCACCAGGCGCGACTCGATCGGTTTCTCCGACCGGGTGGCCACCACCGCGGACGTGCCCCGGCAGACCACCACCACGTCGCCGACCCGGCGCAGGTGCTCCTCCGGCACCGGGCCGAACCAGCCGGTGGCCACCGCCTCGCCCCGGTGCAGCACCCGGGCCGCGTCGCCGAGCACCGCCGACCAGGCAGCCACCACGTCGTCGGCCGCGCCGGGCTCGACGTGCAGGTAACGGACCCGGGGTTCGCCGGCCAGCACCCGCACCCCGGCCCGCAGCCCGGGGTCGGCGTCGAAGTCGACCCGGTCCGCCGCCGGCACGTCGAGCTGGCCGTGATCAGCGGTGACCAGCAGCGCGGCGTCCTGCGGAAGGCCGTCGACCAGCCGGGCGAGCAGCCCGTCCACCACAGCGGCGGCGACCCGCCACGGCGCGGAGTCGACCCCGCTGAGATGGCCGTGCCGGTCCAGGTCGGGGTGGTATCCGGAGACCAGGGTCGGCCCGGTCCCGGCGGCCAGCGCGGTGAGCATCGCGGTGGCCAGCGCGTCGGCATCGGCGGCGCCCCGGTAGTCGCCGCCCCGGTTGGCGGCCAGGGTGAGGCCGCTGCCGGCGTACTCGGGGCGGCTCACCACGGTCACCGCGACCCCGGCGGCGCGGGCCCGTTCGAACTGGGTGGCGACGGGCTGCCAGCGCAGCGGCTCCGGGTCGCCGGTCCACTCGATGTGGCTGAGCACCCGATCGGTGCCGGGCACCCGGACCTTGAAGCCGAGCACCCCGTGCGCGCCGGGGGCCACGCCGGTGCCCAGGGTCACCAGGCTGGTCGGGGTGGTCGACGGGAAACCGGAGGTGAGCGGGCGGCCCACGGTCGCGGCCAGCCCGGCCAGGGTCGGGGCGTACGGGGCGGCGGTGGGGATCTGGTACCAGCCGAGCCCGTCGACCAGCAGCACGGCGACCCGCCGCACCCCGGCCAGCCGGGGGGCCAGCCCGAGCAGGTCCACGGCCCCCGGCACCCCGAGCACCGCCAACGCGCTGGGCAGCACGTCGGCCAGGCTTCCGCCGCCGTACCGGGGCGCGACCGGCTCCAGCGGCGGCGCGACCGGGAACCCCGGCCCCGGCGCCGGGCGGTCCGGCGCGACCGGGAACTCCGGCCCGCCCGACGGCGCCGGGCGGGCCGGAACGCCGGGCGGGGGCGGCACGGGCCCGGTCATACCGGCCGGCGCGCGAACAGATGCAGCTGGGCGGCGAGGTCCCGGTACGGCGGTCGGGCGGCCAGGGCCCGCTCCAGCTCGACCAGGGCGGCCGGTTGGCCGTCCGCGACGGCGGCGGGGAGCAGGTCGGCCAGGACGCGTACCCCGTGGATCTCCTCGACCGCGAGGCCCCCGTCGGTGAGCAGCGCCGCGGCGCGGTCGGCGTCGTAGCGCCGGCGCAGGGTGTCCCGGGGGCCGGCGGCGCCGGCCGGGTCGGCGGCCACGGTGGCAGCCAGGTCGAGGTGGCCGTTCATCGCCCGGCCGAACACCGCTGCGGCCTGCCCGGCGACCAGGACGCTGGCCGCGCCGCCCGGGCGCAGCGCGGCGACCAGCGCGGCCACCACCGGCGCGGGGTCGTCGACCACCTCCAGCACGGAGTGGCAGAGCACCAGGTCGACGCTCGCCGGCGCGACCAGCCCGGCGAGCGCGTCGCCGTCGCCCTGCACGGCGCGTACCCGGTCGGCGACGCCGGCCTCGGCGGCCCGGCGGGTCAGCGCGGCGAGGGCGTCGGGGCTGGCGTCGACCACGGTGACCCGGTGCCCGGCCTGGGCCAGCGGCACGGCGAACCCGCCGGTGCCGCCACCGACGTCGAGGACGGTGAGCCGGTCATCGGCGCGGCGGTCCAGTTCGGCCCGGAGCACGGACCAGATGACGGCGGTACGGGGGGTCAACGGCGGGCCGGTGAGCCGGCCACGGGTCTGCTCCACACGGTCGAGCCTAGTCACCCGGTCCAGCCGCCCGGTGCATCCGGTGGCCGGGGAACGGCGACCGGATGCGCCGGGCGGGCCCCGGACCAGGTGGTGTCAGGACTCGCCGCCGCCGGCCGGGTCGTCCTCGGCACGGGACCGGCGGGCGTTGGCCACCGGGCCCTCGGTCACCGAGTACTCGCGAATCTCGGTGGTGTGCGCCGCGACCCAACCGGCATCGAGCCGGGTGCGTCGGGCGTTCGCCACCGCACCGGTGTACGTGTCGTTACCCGCCACTCGTCCTACCCCCTCGTGGAACCCGGGCCACTCTGCCCGCGCGATCACAAGTCTCCCTCGCGATCGCCCGCCACACTGTAACGTCGATCACCGGAAGTCGCGGGAGGCCGGGGCGACCGGCGGCTCGATCGGGTCGAGCCGGTCGGCGGTGAGGCTGATCACCCCCTCGTGCCGCTGCAACCGGCCGCGCACCACCAGTGCGGCGCTGGTCCGCGCCACCCGCCGGTGGCGCTGCCACAGCCCCGGCGAGCAGGTGACGTTGAGCATGCCGGTCTCGTCCTCCAGATTGAGGAAGGTGACGCCGCCGGCGGTGGCCGGCCGCTGCCGGTGGGTGACGATCCCGCCGACCCGGATCCGCCGGCCCGGCTCCACCCGGCCGAGCCGGGCGATCGGCACCGCGCCGAGGGCGTCGAGGCGGTCCCGGATGAACCGGGCCGGGTGGCTCTCCGGCGACAGCCCGGTCGCCCAGACATCGGCGACGAGGCGGTCCACCGCCTCCATCCCCGGCAGGGTCGGGGCGGTCGCGCCGGTCACCGTGCCCGGCAGCCGGCCCGGCCGGTCCTGGGCCGCCGCCCCGGCGGCCCAGAGCGCCTGCCGCCGGGTCAGCCCGAAGCAGGCGAAGGCGTCCGCGGTGGCCAGCGCCTCCAGCTGCGCGGCGGTGAGACCCACGCGCCGGGCCAGGTCCGGCATGTCCCGGTACGGCCCGTGCGCCGCCCGCTCGTCCTCGATCCGCTCGGCCACACCGTCGCCGAGGGTACGCACGCCGCCCAGCCCGAGCCGGACGGCCGGCCCACCGAGGCCCCAGGAGTGCGGGGGCTCCCCGGGGGCGCTCCCCCACCGGGTGACCGGGGTGGATTCGAGGACGGCCTTCGCGCCGCTGGCGTTGACGTCCGGCCGGCGAACCTCCACCCCGTGCCGGCGGGCGTCGTCGACCAGGGTCTGCGGCGAGTAGAAGCCCATCGGCTGGGCGTTGAGCAGGGCGGCCAGGAACGGGCCCGGGTGGTAACGCTTGAGCCAGGAGCTGGCGTACACCAGGTAGGCGAAGCTCATCGCGTGGCTCTCCGGGAAGCCGTAGCTGGCGAACGCGGTGAGCTTGCGGTAGACGTCGTCGGCCAGCTCCCCGGCGATGCCCCGCTCGGCCATCCCGGCGTAGAGCCGGTCGGCGATCTGCGCCATCCGCTCCACCGAGCGCTTGGCCCCCATCGCCCGGCGGAGCTGGTCGGCCCCGGCCGCGTCGAAGCCGGCCAGGTCGATGGCGAGCTGCATGAGCTGCTCCTGGAACAGCGGCACGCCGAGGGTCTTCTCCAGCGCGTTGCGCATCAGCGGATGCGCGAAGGTCACCGGCTCCTGGCCGTTCCTGCGCCGGATGTACGGATGCACCGAGCCGCCCTGGATCGGGCCGGGACGGATCAGCGCCACCTCCACCACCAGGTCGTAGAACTCGCGGGGCTTGAGCCGGGGCAGGGTGGCCATCTGGGCACGGCTCTCCACCTGGAACACCCCGACCGAGTCGGCCCGGCAGAGCATGTCGTACACCTCGGGGTCGTCCAGCGTCATGTCGCCCAGGTCGAGGGTCTCGCCGATCATGTCGTAGCCGTAGTGCAGGGCGGAGAGCATGCCGAGGCCGAGCAGGTCGAACTTGACCAGGCCGACGGCGGCGCAGTCGTCCTTGTCCCACTGCAGCACGCTGCGCCCGGGCATCCGGCCCCACTCCACCGGGCAGACCTCGATCACCGGCCGGTCGCAGATGACCATCCCACCCGAGTGGATGCCCAGGTGCCGGGGGAACGTCTGCAACTCGTCGGCGTACGCGACGACCTGCTCGGGGATGCCCTCCACATCCACCGACGCGACGGAGCCCCAGCGGTCGATCTGCCTGCTCCAGGCGTCCTGCTGGCCGGGCGAGAAGCCGAACGCCTTCGCCACGTCCCGCACCGCCGACCGGGGCCGGTACGAGATGACGTTGGCGACCTGGGCGGTGTGCTCCCGGCCGTACCGGGCGTAGACGTGCTGGATCACCTCCTCCCGGCGGTCGGACTCGATGTCCACGTCGATGTCGGGCGGGCCGTCGCGCTCCGGGGCGAGGAAGCGCTCGAAGAGCAGCCGGTGCCGGACGGCGTCCACGTTGGTGATCCGCAGCGCGTAGCAGACCGCCGAGTTCGCCGCAGACCCCCGGCCCTGGCAGTAGATGTCCTGCTGGCGGCAGAACGCGACGATGTCGTACACCACCAGGAAGTAGCCGGGGAAGCCCAGCTCGTCGATCATCCGCAGCTCGTGGTCGAGCTGCCGGTACGCCGCCGGGTGCGCCCCGGGTGGCCCGTACCGCTCCCGGGCGCCGTCCATGGTGAGCCGGCGCAGCCAGGTCATCTCGGTGTGCCCCGGCGGCACCGGGTACGCCGGCAGCCGCGGCGCCACGAGCTGGAGGTCGAACGCCAGCTCCGCGCCGAACTCGGCGGCCCGGGCCACCGCACCCGGGTACGCGGCGAACCGGGCCGCCATCTCCTCCCCGCTGCGCAGGTGCGCGGTGGACGCGGCGGGCAGCCAGCCGTCGATCTCGTCCAGGCTGCGCCGGGCCCGCACCGCGGCCAGGGTAGTGGCCAGCCGGCGCCGGCCCGGCGTGGCGTAGTGCACGTTGTTCGTGGCCACCGTGGGCAGCCCCGCCGCGGCGGCCAGCTCGGCGAGGGCGTCGTTGCGGTCGGCGTCGACCGGATGGCCGTGGTCGGTCAGCTCCACCGCCACCGTGTCCGCGCCGAACAGCGCGGTCAGCCGGTCCAGTTCCCGGGCCGCCGCGTCGACGCCCTCGGTGAGCAGCGCCGCCGGCACGTGCCCCTTGCGGCAGCCGGTGAGCACCAGCACGTGGTCGCGCAGCTCAGCGGCGACCTCCTCCAACTCGCCGTAGTCCGGGCGGCCCTTCTCCCCGCCGCGTAGCTGGGCGCGGGCGATGGTACGGGCCAGCCGCGCGTACCCCTCGGGGCCGTGGGCGAGGGCGAGCAGGTGGGTGCCGCGCGGGTCGGGCCCACCGTTGCCACCCCGGGCCCCCGGCTGCGGCCCGGCCAGGCCCAGCGACAGCTCCGCACCGATCACCGTGGGCAGCCCCAACGTACGGGCCGACTCGGCGAAGCGGACCACGCCGTAGAAGCCGTCGTGATCGGTGACGGCGAGCGCGGTGAGCCCGAGCCGGGCCGCCTCCTCAGCCAGTTCCCCGGGGTGGCTGGCCCCGTCCAGGAAGCTGAAGTTGCTGTGCGCGTGCAACTCGGCGTAGGGCACCGCGCCGCCGGGCCGGGACAGCTCCGGCGGCCGGTACGGCTCCCGCCGGCGCTCCCGGGCCGGCGCGTCGCCCCCGTCGGCGTCGACGGCGAGTGGATCCACCACGTGCAGGTGCCGCCCACCCGCCACCGCGCCGCCGGACCGCCCGGAGAGCACCCGCTCCAACTCCGCCCACTGCATCCGCGGATTGTGGAAACTCACCACGCCCCCGGTTCGGCGGCCCGTCGGTCAGTCATAGATGGCCTCCACCAGCCACTGGCCGGCCTCGACCGCGAGGAGGAGGGCGTTACCGTCGGCCAGGCAGACCTGGAACCTGGCCCGGCGGCGGGCCTCGGCCGGCGCCCACCAGCGCTCGTCCACCGGCCACGGGCCGGCCCAGCCGACGATGTCCACCGGACGGGCCGTGCCGACCACCAGTCGGGCGGGGGCGGCGCTCACCTGGAGCCGGGCGCTGACCCCGACCGGGGCGCCGACGGCGTCGTACACCGTCGCGGCCAGCGGCGCGGGGAGCACCACGGCCGGCGCGGGCGGCGGAAGGCGCCCCGGCCATGGAGGAACGCCGGACCCGACGGCAGCCCCGGACCCGACGGCAGCGCCGGACCCCGCCGGTTCCACCGGCGCCGGCCGGGCATCCTGGCCCGGCCAGGTGGGCTCGCCCGGGCGGGCGGGCAGCCGCTCGTCGCCCCAGGGCACCAGCCGCACCTGGTCGGCCGGGGACCGCCCGCCGCCGAGCACCGCGGTGACCACCGCCTCGGGGCCGAGGATGCCCTGCACCCGGCTCAGCGCCCGGTGCGCCCGTTCCCGCTCCTCGCCCACCTCCCCCCACAACCCGGGTTGCAGGCCGGCCTGGGCGAGCACCCCGTCGGGCACCAGCCGCAGCCGGATGATCCCGGCCGTCGGCCGGGCCGGGCGGGCGCCGGGCCGCCCGGTGCTGCCGGAGAGCCAACCGTCGAGCTGCCAGCGCACCCGGTCGGCGATGGCCGCGGCGGTGAGCAGGCCGTCGTGCCGCCAGACCCGGTGCAGCTCCTGGCCGTGCGCGGTGACCCCCTCGATGCCGAGCCGGGTGCAGGCCAGCCCGTGCGCGGCCAGCCGGTCGTGCAACCGCTCGGCCAGCGCACGGGCGGCGAAGGCCGCCGCGTCCACCCGGTCGATCGGCTCGTCGTGGTCGGCGGTGACCGCCAGGTCGGCCGGGGGCTGGCGGACGGCCAACGGCCGGTGGTCCCGGCCGGCGGCGAGCCGGTGGGCCAGCGCACCGTCGAACCCGAACCGGGCCAGCACGTCCCCCGCCGGCAGCGCGGCGAAGTCCCCGAGGGTACGGACACCGAGCCGACGCAGCAGGTCGGCCAGGGCCGGCCGGCCGAGCGCCTCCACCGGCAGGCCCGCTAGGAACCCGGGCGTGCCGCCGGCGGGCACCACCTGCCCGACGCGGGCGGCGAGGCCGGCCGCGAACACCCCGTCGGCGATCCCCACCTGGCTCTCCACCGCGCAGGTCTGCGCGACGTGCTCGACGAGCCGCTCGGCGGCCGGCTCCTCGCCGCCGAGATAGCGGCTCGGACCCCGCGCGGCCAGCGCGCAGGCGCCCGGGCGGACCACCTCGACCCCGGCGGCGACCTCCTCGACCGCAGCGACCACCGGCTCGAACGCCCGGGCGTCCCGGCCCGGGTCGTGGTCGACGACGGTCAGCTGCGGGCAGCGTCCCTGCGCCTCCCGCTTGCGCAGCCCTCGACGGACGCCCTCGGCGCGGGCCCGCTCGGAGCAGGCGACCACCCGGTTGGCGTGCAGCACGGCGACCGGCCCGATGGCCGGCACCCCGTCGACGATCTCGGCGGCCAGCACCGGCCAGTCCGGGCACCAGAGCAGCAGCGTGCGCGTCGGCACCCCGGTCACGCGGGACCGACCACGGCAAGCCCGCCCCGGTCGGGCGGGACGTCGAAGGCGGGCGGGACGTCGAAGACGGGCGGGAACGCCGGGGGCACCGGGCGGAGCCGGCCGGCGGCCGACCGGCCGGTGACAGAGGCGGCCGGGACGACTGCCGGGCGGGGGATGACCCGGGTGAGCCCGTCGCCGGGGAGCCAGACCTTGATCTCCTTGGGCCGGGCGGCCGCGCCCCGCCCCCGGGCGGAGACGGTGACCTCGCGCCGACGCAGCCGGCCCCGGCCCTGTCCCAGCCCCTCCCAGACACCCCGGACCACCTGCAACGTGATGTCCGCGCCGTCCCAGCGGCCGTACGGGACGAGCACGCTGCCCCGCTGCCGGGCCCGGGCGGCCAGCCGGTTGGCGACCGAGGCGGAGACGGTGTCCGGCACGGCGGCCACCACCACGTCGACCCCGTCGATCAGCGCGGCGACGACGGTGGGCCACTCCGGCCCCGGCTGCGGCACCAGGGCGAGCCGGTCCAGGGCGAGCCCGGCCTCGGCAGCCGCGCCCGCGCCGAAGGTCGGCACCCCCACCACGGCGCACCACGAACCGGCTCGGGACGCCTCGGCGAGCAGCGCCAGCAGCAGCGACGTGCCGCCGCTGTGCCGGGGCTGGCCGGTGGCGACCGCGATCGTGCTGCCCCGGCGCAGCCCTCGGTTGGGCAGCAGGCCGGTCAGCTCGGGGGGCACCGGGAGCACCCGCTGCCCGCCGGTCGGGTCCGGCGCGCTCGCCGGGCGCACCAGGCTCGCGAGCGCGGCGGAACCGATCACCGTTCGGCCCGCCATCGGACCTACCCCCCGTCGTGCTCGTCGTGCGGAATCGGCGCCCTGCGCGGGCTGGGCGGAGGCCGCCCCTCCGGGGACCAGCGCCCGTCGGGCGGTTCGTTCAGGCGGCCAGGCCGTCGAGCGCCGGCTGGTGGGCCAGCCCGAGGGCGGTCTCCACCACCGTCACGAACTGCTCAGCCGCGCGGAGCAGGTCGTCTGCCTGCCGGGCGGTGACCACCCGGGGGATGCCGGCCTCGGCCGCGGCGCGCTTGCTGGCACCGGCGGCGAAGAACGCCGCCCACTCGTCGAGCTCGGGGGCGACGGTGGCGAGCAGGACCCAGACGCTGGTGATCCGGTTGCGCCGGGCCGGGGCGGGACGGGCCCGGGCTGCGAGCAGGGCTGCGGCGGCGCGGAGCGCGGCCAGGTGGGCCGCCGCGTAGCGCAGCCCGTCGGGGCCGGTCCGGGCGGCTTCGGTCAGCCCGTGGCGGGCCACCGCGAGAAGCTGGGCCGGGGTGCGGTGCGGCAGCACGTGTGCCGGCACCGTCGGTGGCTGGGCCGGGTTGGTCGGCATGGGCTGTCTCCTCCACGTGACCGGGGCGGGGCGCGGGCGGCCGGGGCCGCCGGCGCACGGGCCGTCGAGTGGTGCGGAGGAAGACGCACCGTTGGGGGCCGGCCGGGTGTGGACGCTTCCCCACACCGCACCCGGCCGGCGTACCGGCGGGTTCGTCGCCCGCCGCCCGGGGGTCGTGGGCGGCGGGCGACGCTCCTGCCTGACGGGCCCGGACTCGCGACTGCCCGGGACCCAAGGTGCGGCCCGCGGAGCCGCACCGCCCGGGGCCGGTGCCGCGAAACACCGCCCGGGCCGTTGGAACGAATGTTCGAGACAATCGAACACTCGTTCTAACTGCTGCTGACAGTACACCCCGCGCCCGACGAAAACGCAACGTGCGGCGGACGGCGCGGCGCAGCGACGACGGCCGGTCGGCCCCGCACGCCGGACCGGCTTCCCGCACCCGACGGGGCCCTACCGACCGGTGCCCGCGCGGGGCGCGGACGGGTAACGAGCGCCACACCCCTACGCCCCTGACGACCGCGGCGCTAGCCTCTGCTCGTGACGACCCCCCGCCCCGCCCTCGGCGTCGCCATGGTGCTCGGCTCGGGAGCCCTGTTCGCCGTCAACGGCACGGTCTCCAAGCTGGTGCTCCGGGCCGGCCTGGACGCTCAGCAGCTCACCCTGCTGCGCGCGCTCGGCGCCGTCGCGGGCCTGCTCCTGCTGAGCCTGGTGCTGCGCCCGGGCGTACGCCGGCTCCGGGCCACCCCCCGGCAGATCCCGCTGCTGGTCGCGTACGGCCTGACCGGCTTCTTCCTGGTCCCGATGCTCTACTTCGTCGCCATCTCCCGGCTGCCGGTCGGCCTCGGCCTGCTGTTCGAGTACTCCGCCCCGCTGCTGGTCGCCCTCTGGGCCCGATTCGGCCAGCGACACCGGGTCCGCCCCCGGCTCTGGGCCGGACTGGCGCTGAGCCTCGCCGGGCTGGGCTGCGTGGCCGAGGTGTGGGGCGAGCTGAAGCTGGACGGGCTCGGCATCCTCGCCGGCCTCGGCGCGGCGGTCTTCCTGGCCGTCTACTACGTGCTCGGCGCGCGCGGGGTGCAGGGGCGGGACACCCTGTCGCTGTGCACCTGGGCGTTCGGCGCGTCCGCCGTGGCCGGGCTGCTCACCCGGGCGGTCACCGCCGACACCGGCGGCTGGGGGCCGCTGACCGCCAGCGCGACGGGCGTCCCGGTCGCCCTGCTCTGCGGGTACGTGGTGGTGCTCGGCTCGATCGTGCCGTACCTGCTGGTGGCGGGCGCGATGCGGCACCTGCCGGCGACCAGCGTCGGGATCGTCGGCATGGTGGAGCCGGTACTCGCCGCGGCGGTCGCCTGGATGGTCATCGGCGACGGCGAGACGCTCAACACCGCACAACTCGGCGGTGGGGCGCTGGTGCTGCTCGGGGTGGCGCTGGCCGAGACGGCCCGGGTGGCCACGCCCCGGGCGACCGCGCCGCCCGCGCCCGACACCGTCACGCCCGGCCCGGCACCGCCCGCCCGGCCACTCAAGGGGCCGGGGAACGAGCGGGCCGGACGAGGCTCGGGCCGCCCCTGGGAGCTGGGCGGGAGCGGGCCGGGAAGAATGGGCGTCATGCAGTCACACCCGAACGTACGGGCGATGCGGGAGGCCCTCGACGCCGCGGGCGCGCTCGACGGCGCCGGCCGACCCAGCGCGGTTCGCCTGCTGCCCGAGGCGGTGCACACCGCCGCCGCGGCGGCGGAGGCGCTCGGCGTGGGCGTCGGCGCCATCGCCAACTCGCTGGTCTTCGCCGCCGACGACGCTCCGCTGCTGGTGCTCACCTCCGGCGCGCACCGGGTGGACACGGCCGGCCTGGCCGCGTCCCTCGGGGTCACCCACCTGCGCCGGGCCACCCCCGAGTTCGTCCGGCAGCACACCGGCCAGGTGATCGGCGGGGTCGCCCCGCTCGGCCACCCCGCGCCGCTGCGCACCCTGGTCGACACCGCCCTGGAGGGGTACGACGAGGTCTGGGCGGCCGGCGGGGTGCCCCGGGCGGTCTTCCCCACCACGTACGCGGAGCTGCTCCGGATCACCGCCGGCACCCCGGCCGAGGTGGCGTGAGCGGCGTACCCGAGCTGGTCACCCTGCACGTCTGGCGGATCCCTCGGGCGGCGCTGCCCGGGGCGCTGGCCCGGATGGCGACGCACCCGACGCGGCTGCGCCGCACCGGCGGGGTGCGGTTCGGCAAGCTGCTCGGCACCGGGACCGGCACCGGCTTCGGCCCCGGCGACGCCGACCTGACCCGCTGGGCGGCGCTGGCCGTCTGGGACTCCCCGGCCGCCGCGGCCGGCTTCGCCGACTCGCCCGTGGGCCGCTCCTGGGCCCGCGTCGCCCGCTCCTCGGCCCGGGTGGACCTGCGCCCGCTGACCAGCCGGGGCGAGTGGTCCGGCCGACGCCCGTTCGGCGAGCCGTCCGGCGGCCGGGTCACCGGCCCGGTGCTGGCGCTGACCCGGGCCCGGCTGCGGGCCCGCCGGGCGGCCACCTTCTGGCGGGCGGTGCCGCCGGTGGCCGCCGCCCTGCACGCCGCGCCCGGCCTGCTGGCCCGGTTCGGCGTCGGCGAGGCCCCGCTGGGTTGGCAGGGCACGGTCAGCGTGTGGCGCGGCACGGCGGACCTCGTCGCGTTCGCGTACCGTCAGCCCGAGCACCGCGCCGCGATCACGCGCACCCCCACCGAGGGGTGGTACGCGGAGGAACTCTTCGCGCGGTTCGAGGTGCGCGACGTGGTCGGCGACCGGTCGGTGCTGGGTTGGGTCGCCGACGGCGATCCGGAGACGGCGAAGGATGGGCGGGCATGAGGTTGGTGCGCTGGACGCCGGACGACCTGCTCCGGCGGCTGGACGACGTGGTGACCGTCTACGGCGAGGCGATGAACTACCGGACGGACCTGTTGGCGGCCCGGCGCGGCTACATCGCCACCCACGTGCGCCGCCCCGGCTTCCGCGCCGTCGCCAGCCTCACCTCCGAGGGCCACCTGGCCGGTTTCGGGTACGGGTACCTCGGCGCGGCGGGCCAGTGGTGGCACGACCAGGTGCACCGGGCGCTGGACGGCGACGCCCGACGGCACTGGCTCGCCGACTGCTTCGAGGTGGTCGAGCTGCACGTCCGGCCGCCCGCGCAGGGGCACGGCCTGGGCGCCCGGCAGCTCACCGCCCTGCTCACCATGGCACCGGGCGGCACCACCCTGCTGTCCACCCCGGAGGCCGACGAGCAGCGCTCCCGCGCCTGGCGGTTGTACCGCCGGTTCGGCTTCGTCGACGTACTGCGCCACTTCTACTTCCCCGGCGACGAACGCTCGTTCGGCATCCTCGGCCGGGACCTCCCGCTCACCCCGCAGGCCCCCGCGGACCAGGCGGCCTCCGCCCCGGGCCCGGGCGTGCCGTGACCCGACCCCGGCTGCCCCGGGCCGGCCCGGACGGCCGGCTGCCCCGGCCCCGGCTGCTTCAGGCCGGGCTCGACGGCCGGCTGCCCTGGGCCGGGCTGGGCGTGCTGGTCCTGGCCCAGATCTGCTACCCGCTCACCACCGGCGCCACCCGGGCCGGGCTGACCGTGGCCACCGTCGTGCTCGGGTGCCTGCTCTCGGTCGGTCACGCGCGACTGAGCCGGGGCCCCCGCGCGGCGGCGGCGCTGGTCGCCGTGGCCGCCGGCGGCGGCTTCGCGATCGAGGCCCTGGGGGTGGCCACCGGCTTCCCGTTCGGCAGCTACGACTACTCCGGCGAACTGGGCCCGAAGTTGGCCGGGGTGCCGCTGATCATCCCGCTCGCCTGGACGTGGATGGCCTGGCCGGCCTGGCTGACCGCGGCCCGACTCGCCCCGCCCGGGGTCGGCCGGGTGGCCCTCGCAGCCGTCGGGCTGGCCGCCTGGGACCTCTTCCTCGACCCGCAGATGGTCGCCGAGGGCTACTGGGTGTGGCGGGACGCCACCCCGGCGCTGCCCGGCCTGCCCGGCGTGCCGGTCAGCAACTACCTGGGCTGGCTGCTGTTCGCGGTGCTGCTGATGGCGGCGCTGCGCCCGCTGGCCGGGCCGGTGATCGACCACACGGACTCCCGGGACGCCCCGATGTTCGCGCTCTACCTGTGGACGTACCTGTCCAGCATCCTGGCCCACGCGGTCTTCCTCGGCCTGCCCGCCTCGGCGGCATGGGGCGCTGCCGGGATGGCGGTGGCCGCCGTGCCGCTGGCCCTGGCACTGCGCCGGGAACGCCGGGAGCGCCGGCCGGTCGACGCCACCGCATGACCGGCGTCCTGCTGCTGGTCGCGGGCGTCGCCGCGCTCACCGCGCACACCTGGGTCAATGCCACCCGGTGGCTGCGCCGCCCCGCCGACGGGCCGGTCGAGGTCGCCGAGACCGTCGCGCTGCTGCTGCCGCTGCGCGACGAGGCCGCCCGGGTCACCCCGTGCCTGCGCGCGCTGCTCGCCCAGCGGGGCGTGCCCGACCTGCGGATCGTGGTGCTCGACGACGGCTCGGCCGACGGCACCGCCGACGTGGTCCGCGCGGTGGCCGGCGTCGATCCCCGGGTCACCCTGCTCACCGGGGTCGCCCCGCCGCCGGGCTGGCTGGGCAAGCCGCACGCCTGCCACCAGCTCGCCACCCGGGCCGACCCGGCCGCCACCGTGCTGGCGTTCGTCGACGCCGACGTGGTGCTCACCCCGTACGCGGTGGCGACGGCGGTGGCGGAGCTGCGCGCCGCGCGGGTGACGCTGCTGTCGCCGTACCCCCGGATCGTGGTGGCGACGGCGGCCGACCGGCTGGTGCAGCCGCTGTTGCAGTGGCTGTGGCTGACCTTCCTGCCGCTGCGGGCGATGGAGCGCTCGCCGCGGCCGTCGCTGGCCGCGGCCGGCGGGCAGTTCCTGGTGGCGGACCGGGCCGGGTACGACGCGGCCGGCGGGCACGCAGCCGTGCGCGCACGGGTCCTGGAGGACATCGAGCTGGCCCGGGCGGTCAAGCGGTCCGGCGGCAGGATCGCCCTCGCCGACGGCTCCCGGCTGGCCGCCTGCCGGATGTACGACGACTGGCCGCAGCTGCGCGACGGCTACACCAAGTCGCTGTGGGCCACGTTCGGCCACCCGGGCGCGGCGGCGGCCGTGCTGACCCTGCTGCTCCTGCTGTACACCGCTCCCCCGCTGCTGGCGCTGGGGGCCCTCGCGGCGGGCGCTCCGGCGGTCGCGGCGGCGGCCTTCCTCGCCTACCTGCTCGGGGCGGCCGGGCGGGCGGTCAGCGCCCGGGCGACCGGTGGCCGGTGGTGGCCCGACGCGCTCGGCCACCCCGTGTCGGTCGTGGTCCTCGGTTGGCTGACCCTGCGGTCGTACCATCTGCGGAAGCGGCGTCGCCTGTCCTGGCGAGGCCGCCCGGTCAGCTAGGAGGGCACGTCATGGCGCGGATCGTGGTCGTCGGCGCCGGGGTGGGTGGGCTGGCCACCGCCGCCCGGTTGGCCGCCACCGGGCACGAGGTGACCGTCTTCGAGCGGGCCGACACCGTCGGCGGCAAGCTCGGCCGGTACGTCCACGACACCCCCGGCGGGTCGTTCCACTTCGACACCGGACCGAGTCTGCTCACCGTGCCGGAGGTCTTCCACGACCTGTTCGAGGCGACCGGGGCGAAGCTCGACGAGTACCTCGACCTGGTCCCGGTGGACCCGATCGTCCGGCACGTCTTCCCCGACGGGGCCACGCTCGACTCGTGCGCCGACCCGGCGGAGTTCGCCGCCCGCGTCGGGGCGGCGTTCGGCGACCGGGCCGCCGCCGACTGGCAGCGGTTGTGGCGACGCGCCGCCCGGGTCTGGGACGCCTCGCACCGGGACGTCCTGCGCCGGGCCGTCGACTCCCCGCTGGACCTCGCCGGGCTGGCCTGGCGGCTGGGCGACCTCGCCGCGATCGGTCCCGGCCGCACCCTGCGCGGGCTGGGCCGCCGGCACCTGTCCGACCCCCGGTTGCGGATGCTGCTGGACCGGTACGCCACCTACACCGGGGCCGACCCCCGCCGGGCCCCGGCCGCGCTGGTCGCCGTGCCGTACGCCGAGCTGACGTTCGGCGGCTGGTACCTGCGCGGCGGCCTGGGCACCCTCGCCGACGCACTGCTGACCCGGTGCCTGGACCTCGGCGTGGTCGTGCGGACCGGCACCGCGGTCACCCGGATCGACGCCGCAGGCGGCCGGGTGCACGGGGTACGCCTCGCCGGCGTCGCCGCGCCCGTCCCCGCCGACGTGGTGGTGGCCAACGTGGACGCCCTGACCGTCTACCGGGACCTGCTGCCCAGCCCGCGCCGGCTGGCCGGGCTCACCGACCGCAGCCTCGCCGGCTTCGTGCTGCTGCTCGGGGTGGCCGGCGACACCGGGCTGGCCCACCACAACGTGTTCTTCCCGCGCGACTACGACGCCGAGTTCGACGCGGTCTTCGGCCACCCGGGGCGCGGGATCCGGGCCCGTCCCGCGCCCGACCCGACGGTCTTCGTCACCGTCGCCGACGACCCGGCCGTCCGACCCGAGGGGCACGAGGCGTGGTTCGTGCTGGTCAACGCCGCCCGGCACGGCACCGCCACCGGGGCGGTGGACTGGCGCCGGCCGGGGCTCGCCGACGCGTACGCCGACCGGGTCCTCGACGTGCTCGCCGCGCGCGGCGTGGACGTGCGGGACCGGCTGGCCTTCCGGGAGGTGCGCACCCCGGCCGACCTGGACGCCAGCACCGGCGCGCCCGGCGGGTCGATCTACGGCACGGCCGGCAGCCTGCTCCGCCCGGCCAACCGGGGCCCGGCGGCCGGCCTCTGGCTCGTCGGCGGCTCTTCCCACCCGGGCGGCGGCCTCCCGATGGTCACCCTCTCCGCGCAGATCGTCGCCGACGAGATCGGCCCCGCCTGGGCCTGAGAGAGCCGACTCCACCCACAGGGGGGTCGTCAGTCGGCGTCGATGAGGGCGCGGCGGACGGTGGAGAGGAGTTGGCCCAGGCCGAAGCCGGCGAGCAGCACCCAGACGGCGGTGGCCATGGTGATGGTGCCGGCGGTCAGGTCCGGGTCGATCAGTCCGGCCAGCCCGGCCAGCAGCAGCCCGACCAGGGCCACGCAGACCCGGGTGGGGCGCTCCCCCACGGTGACCACGCTGATCTCCCGCATCCCGGCCGAGACCGCCCGGGCCCGGACGTACTCGTGCAGCCAGGACAGCCCGCCCGCGGCTACGACCAGCGGGCCCGGCGCGCCCAACAGCCAGAACGCGGCCAGCCAGGCGACCTCGCCGAGCCGGTCGGCCACGGAGTCGTAGACGTACCCGAGCCGGGTGGTGCGGTTGGTGGCGACCGCCACCGCACCGTCGACGCTGTCGGCCACCGAGGCGGCCAGCACGAACAGCGCCCCGATGATCGGCCCGTTCACGGGCCGGACGGCGAACAGCGGTACGCAGAGGCAGAGCAGCACGCCCGCCACGGTGACCGCGGTCGGGGTGACCCGCAGCCGGCCCAGCACGTACCCGACGTGGTAGGCGAACCGCAGCCAGGCGCGGACCACCGGGGCCGCCACCCGGGGATCGAAGCCCCCATGCAGCCGTGCCCACACCGTCGCGTATTCGTCCCAGTTCAGCTGACTGCCCACCACGGAACAACCGTCGCACCGGCGCTCAGGTGTCGCGCCACGGGGGTCACACCCGGGTGTCGACCTGCAACTGCTGCCAGACCTCCCGGGTCGCGGTGGACCGGTTGAGGGTGATGAAGTGAATCCCGGGGATGCCCTCGTCCAGGAGCCGTCGGCACATCTCGGCCGCCTGCTCGATGCCGAGCCGGCGGACCGCCTCCGGGTCGTCGGCCACCTCGGCGAACCGCGCGGCCAGGGCCGGCGGGAACGGCGCCCCGGAAAGCTGCGTCGAACGCTCGATGGTGCTCAGCTGGGTGACCGGCATCACCCCGGCCAGGATGGGGGTGGCGCAGCCGGCCGCCGCCACCCGGTCGCGCAGCCGCAGGTAGTCGTCGGCGTCGAAGAACATCTGGGTGATCGCGAACTCCGCACCGGCCCGGCACTTGCGGACGAAGTTCGCGGTGTCGCCGGCCACGTCGGCCGAGCGCGGGTGCTTGTACGGGAAGGCGGCCACCCCGACGCTGAAGTCGCCGGCGTCGCGGACCAGCCGGACCAGGTCCTCGGCGTAGAGCACGCCCTCGGGGTGGCGGACCCACTCCCCGCCCGGGTCGCCCGGCGGGTCGCCCCGCACGGCCAGAATGTTGCGCACCCCGACGCCGGCCAGCCGGCCGATGACGTTGCGCAGCTCGGCGACGGAGTGGTTGACCGCGGTGAGGTGCGCCATCGGCAGCAGGGTGGTCTCGGTGGCGATCCGCTCGGTCACCGCGACCGTGGTGTCCCGGGTCGAGCCGCCGGCCCCGTAGGTGATCGAGACGAACGACGGACGCAGCGACTCCAGCTCGCGGATCGCCTGCCAGAGCAGCCGCTCGCCCTGCGGGGTCTTGGGCGGGAAGAACTCGAACGAGAAGGTGGGCTGACGGTCGCGGATCAACTCCCCGATCGCCGGCTGCGGATTGGGGAGAATCGATGGAAGACCAAGCGCCACGCCTGAACTCTAGCGGCCGACGCCTGCCGGGCCCAGGGCTTTCCCACCTGGCGCGACCGCACCAGGACCCGCGAGACGGGACCGGTCCAGGTCCCGGCGCCCAGCAGGCGGCCGTACCGGCCCGGAGATTCCTCCCGCACCACGCCACGACGGCCGCCGTCGTATCCCCGGAGTAGACAGGTGGTCAGCGCGGACGGGGCCGGCTCCCCGGGGGCCCGCGCGGGGGTCAGCACCGACCGGCGGCACACCGGTCCCGCCCGTTCGGGCAGGTCGACGCCGCCACCGCGCCGACCCCTCCCGGAGGACCGAAGATGCCGCCCACACCGCCCGGCCCCGAGCCGCTCGGGCCGCTGCTCGCCCGGCTCCGGCTGGCCCGGGGCCGCAGTCAACAGCTCCTCGCCGCCGAGCTGTGCGCCGCCTCGGGCGTGCCCACGCTGAGCCGGCACGAGGTGTCCCGCTGGGAGCGGCAGCTCCGCGTGCCGGGGGGCTTCTGGCTGGGATGGCTGGCCGTGACCCTCGCCGTGCCGGTCGGGCTGCTGGCCGAGGCCGCCGAGCACAGCCGGCCAGCTCGCCGGGGCACGCCGCCGGCCGGCCCGGCACGCCCGCGAGCCGGCGGTACGGCGACACGCCACCCTCGCCTGCGCGCCGGCCCGTCACCTGCCCCGACCGGCGCCACCACCCGCCCGGCACCGCCGCCCGGCCGGCCCGTCCACCGGGCGGGCCGGCGGTCACCGCCCGCGACCAGGCGCTGACCCCGGGGCGGCGGCGCCCGGCGGCCGGGGTGGCCCACGGCGTGCCACGGGCCACGGATGCGGCGTGGTCCCGGGCGACCGGCTAGCGTCGGGGGCGTGACCCACGCTGCTCCCGTGTCCCCCGTCGACCGCGCCGGCCTGCGTCAGCGGGTCGACAAGGCCCTGACCGAGTTCCTGGCCGGTCAGCACGCCTGGATGAAGGGCGTCGACGAAGACCTGGTGCCGGTGGCGGAGGCGATCGAGGCGTTCGTGCTGGGCGGCGGCAAGCGCCTGCGCCCGGCCTTCGCGTACTGGGGGTTCCGGGGTGCCGGCGGGGGCGACTCGGACCAGGTGGTGACCGCGCTGGCCGCGCTGGAGTTCGTGCAGGCCAGCGCACTGATCCACGACGACCTCATGGACCGCTCGGACACCCGGCGCGGCGAGCCGGCGGTGCACCGGCGGTTCGCCGCCCGGCATCGCGGCCACGGGTGGGTCGGCAACGCCGACGGGTTCGGCGACGCGGCGGCGATCCTGCTCGGCGACCTGTGTCTGGTCTGGTCCGACGAGCTGCTGCACTCCGCCGGGCTGGACCCGCGGATCGTGGCCCGGGCCCGCCCGGTCTTCGACGAGATGCGCACCGAGGTCACCGTCGGGCAGTACCTCGACGTGCTCACCCAGGCCACCGGCGACACCTCGGTGGAGCGCGCGGGCAAGGTCGCCCGGTACAAGTCGGCGAAGTACACGGTCGAGCGTCCGCTGCTGCTGGGCGCCGCGCTGGCCGGCGCGACGGCGGACGTCCGGGGGGCCTACTCGGCGTACGGGCTGCCGCTGGGCGAGGCGTTCCAGTTGCGCGACGACGTGCTGGGGGTGTTCGGCGACCCGTCGCAGACCGGCAAGCCGGCCGGCGACGACCTGCGCGAGGGCAAGCGGACGTACCTGGTCGCGGTGGCCGTGGAGGCCACCGACGCGGCCGGCCGGGAGCTACTGCTCGGCCGGCTCGGCGACCCGGGCCTGGACGAGGACGGGGTGGCCCGGCTGCGCGAGCTGATCACTTCGACCGGGGCGCTGGCCCGCACCGAGGAGCGGATCGCCACGCTGACCGACACGGCGCTGGCCGCGCTGGCCGCCGTCGACCTGGAGACGGAGGCCCGCCAGGCCCTGGTCGACCTCGCCGTCGCCGCCACCCGCCGCGCCGACTGACCCCGCCCCGCCCCGCCCGGCCCGGCCGACCCGCCAGCCCGGCCAAGCCCGCCCGGTACGGCGCAGCCCCGCCCGACCCGCCCGGTGCGACGGGAGACAGGGGTCGGGCGGGGTGGGTCAGGGGTCAGAAGCCGAGGGCCTGGGCGCGGCGCTTGACCTCGCGGGCGTGGTCGCCGCCGAGCGTGGCGGCCGGGGTACCGCCGGACAGGGTGTCGTCGGGCTCGTAGAGCCAACGCAGCGCGGCCTCGTCGTCGTAGCCGGCGTCGGTCATCAGGGTGAGCACCCCGGGCAGGTGCTTGAGCACGGTCTGGTTGGCCACCAAGTCGACGGGAATCCGGCGGACGCCGTCGCGGCGCACCGCGAGCAGCTCCCGGTCCCGGATCATCTGGTGGATCTTGCTGATCGACAGATCGAGGCGCTCGGCGACGTCCGGCAGGGTCAGCCAGCGGGCCGGATCGGTCGGGCCGGCGGGGCGGGTGCCGGAGGCAGCCTGGTCGGAGGGTACGGAGTCGGTCACCCGATCACCCTGCCACGCCGCCGCCAGCAGCGGCGAGGGCACCCCCTCGACCGGTCCGGACGGGTGCCGGGAGGGCTCCGGGGGCGACGTGAGCGCGGCGGGGCGGACCCTCTCGCCAACCATCTGTAGCATCCTGTTCAACCTCTGCCCTCTGGACACATAGACTGCCTGCCGATGGACACACAGGTCGCCGACACGTTGCTGGGCTCGCTGATCGACGGGCGCTACCGCATTCGCGGTCGCGTGGCCCGTGGCGGCATGGCGACCGTGTACACCGCCACCGACGAGCGCCTGGAGCGCACCGTCGCGGTCAAGATCATTCACCCGACCCAGGCCGCCGAGACGCGGGCCCGGATGGCCGGGTTCCTGGAGCGGTTCACCGACGAGGCGAAGACCATCGCCCGGCTGACCCACCCGAACGTGGTGGCGGTCTACGACCAGGGCACCCACGCCGGACTGCCGTACCTGGTGATGGAGTACGTGCGCGGCCGGACGCTGCGGGACGTCCTCGCCGAGCGGCGCCGGCTGCACCCGGACGAGGCGTTGTCGATCATGGAGCAGATGCTCGCCGCGGTCGCCGCCGCGCACCGGGCCGGCCTGGTGCACCGCGACGTCAAGCCGGAGAACGTGCTGGTCGCCGAGGCGCCCACCGGCGGGGTCGCCAACCTGGTCGACAGCGTGGTCAAGGTCGCCGACTTCGGGCTGGCCCGGGCGGTGGAGGCCAGCGCCGAGGACGAGCCGGGCAACCAGCTCATGGCCACGGTGGCGTACGTCGCGCCGGAACTGGTCACCGATGGGCACTCCGACACCCGCACCGACGTCTACTCGGCCGGCATCGTGCTGTTCGAGATGCTCACCGGCCGGGTCCCGTACGACGGCGACCGGCCGGTGGACGTCGCCTGGCAGCACGTCGACAACGACGTACCGACCCCGTCGACGCTGGTGCCGGGGCTGCCGAAGGCGCTCGACGAACTCGTCGCCCGGGCCACCCGACGCGACCCGGAGGCGCGGCCGGCCGACGCCGGCGTCCTGCTGGCCGAGGTCCAGGTCGCCCGCGACGAGCTGGGCAACCCGAACGCGCACACCGCCGTGCTGCGTGCGGTGACCGACGGCGCGACCCCGCTGACTCAGCCCACCATGGTGGTAGCGGCGGTCCGGCCCACCGAGCGCCCGGCCTGGGCCCGGCTGCCCGAGCACAAGGAGCAGCGCCCGCACCGGCGGCGGGCCGAGCCGGAGAGCTCCGGTCCGGGCGGCCGGATCGCCGCCCTGCGGGCCCGGGTGCTTGGCGACCGGCGGGGGCGCATGGGCCTGCTGGCGGCGGCCGTGGCGCTCGTCCTGATCGCCGCGCTCACCGGCTGGTGGTTCGGGGTGGGCCGGTACACGGTGGCCCCGCAGCTGGTCAGCCTCAGCAAGGCCGAGGCACAGGCGCAGGCGACCCGGGGCGGTTTCACCCTCGAGTACGCCAAGCCCCGCTACGACGAGAAGGTCCCGCGCGACGGCGTGGTGGCACAGAGCCCGGCCTCGGCCGCCCGGATCCTCAAGGGCGGCGCCATCACCCTCACCCTCTCGCTGGGGCCCGACCGGTTCCCCGTGCCGGACGTGGTCGGCAAGGAGTTCGAGCTGGCCCAGGCCGACCTGGTCAACGCCAAGCTGGTGGTCGCCAAGGGCGCCCCCCGGTACGACGACAACCTGCCCGAGGGCGTGGTGGTGGACACCAACCCGAAGGTCGGTGCCGAGGTCAAGCCGGGCGCGAAGGTCACCGTCATCCTGAGCAAGGGCAAGGCCCCGATCTCGGTGCCGAACCTCGTCGGCAAGAACGTCAACGAGGCCCGCGCCGCCCTGTCCCAGCTCGGCCTGGTGCCGGTCGAGACGTACAAGGACTCGGACAAGCCGAAGGACGAGATCCTCGGGCAGAGCCCGGCGGACGGCGCGGGCGTGGAGAAGGGGGCCCAGGTCAAGCTGGACGTCAGCAAGGGCCCCGCCCCGGTGGTCGTGCCCCGGGTGCTCGACCTGCCCTGTCAGCAGGCCAAGCAGCAGTTGGAGAGCCAGGGCTTCCCGGTGAACGTGCAGTTCAACCCGAACGGCATCGTCCGGTTCCAGAACCCGGGCGAGAACGCCCAGGTGGCGCCGGGCACCCAGATCACGATCGGGTGTCTGTAGAGATGTCGGCGTCCGCCCTGCGCCGGCCGGTCGGCTCGCACACCCCCACGTCGGGCGGGCTGGCGAGGGCGGCCCTGCCGTACGTCGACGCGGCCGGCTCCGAGGCCGTCCAGGTCTACGTCTCCAACTCCCGGGGCTGGGCGCTCCCGGCGGGCGACCCGGCCCAGGACGCGCTGTTCCGCGACGGCTGCGCCGAGCGGGGCGTGCCGGTGTTCGTCCACGCATCGCTGCTGGTGAACCTCGGCTCCCCCACCCCGGCCACGGTCGAGCGGTCGGCGCAGACCCTGGCCCACGCGCTGCGCCGGGGGCGGGCGATCGGCGCCTCCGGGGTGGTCTTCCACGCCGGCAGCGCGGTCGACGCAGGTCACGCCGACGCGGCCATGCGTCAGGTACGCGAGGCGCTGCTGCCCCTGCTCGACGAGACGCTGGCGGTGGGTGGCCCGCTGCTGCTGGTCGAGCCGAGCGCGGGTGGCGGCCGGTCGCTGGCCTCCCGGGTGGAGCATCTCGGCCCGTACCTGGACTCGGTGGACCGGCACCCCGGCCTGGGCGTCTGCTTCGACACCTGCCACGCCTGGGCCGCCGGGCACGACCTGGCCGTCGAGGGCGGCATGACGGCCTGCCTGGACACGCTGGTCGCCACGGTCGGGCCGGACCGGCTGCGGCTGGTGCACGCCAACGACTCGAAGGACCTGTGCGGCTCGACCCGGGACCGGCACGAGAACATCGGCAAGGGCGGCATCGGCGAGCCGGCGTTCGCCGAGCTGATGGCCCACCCCGCCACGGCGGGCATCCCGGTGGTGGTGGAGACCCCCACGGAGAAACACGAGGGCCACGCCGCCGACATAGCCACCCTCGCCCGCCTCCACCCCTGACCCGCCGGCCGGCCGCGGACGGGCATGTTGATCAAGAGTTCTACGTCGTCCGAGCGCCGGATCCCGACGCGAACCTCTTGCTCACCGGAGCAATCTGGGGGTTAGCGGCGGAGGAGGGTTGTCAGGATCTGGGTGGCGTGGGCGATGGCGGTGTCGTCGACGTCCAGGTGGGTGACCAGGCGGGCGGTGCGCGGGCCGAGGACCGAGATCAGCACGCCCTCGGCGCGGGCGGCGGCGGCCAGGCCCCGGGCGTCCAGCGGAAACTTGGTCAGGTCCAGCGGGACGATGTTCGTCCGCACCGGCGAGGCGAGCACCCCGAACGGGGCGACCGCCTCGGCCAGCCGGGCGGCCTTCGCGTGGTCGTCGGCGAGCCGCTGGACGTGGTGCGCGAGGGCGTACCGGCCGGCGGCGGCGAGCACGCCGGCCTGGCGCATCCCGCCGCCCATCCGCTTGCGGACGAACCGGGCCCGCTCGATCTTCTCCGCGCTGCCGACGACGAGCGAGCCGACCGGCGCGCCGAGGCCCTTGGACAGGCAGACCGACATGGTGTCGAACAAGGCTCCGTAGGTGGCCAGCGGCACGTCGTCCGCGACGTGGGCGTGCCAGATCCGGGCGCCGTCGCAGTGCAGGGCCAGCCCGTTGGCGTCGGCGACCCGGCGCAGCTCGCGCAGGGTGTCCAGCGGGATCACCCCGCCGCCGCCCCGGTTGTGGGTCTGCTCCACGGCGATGGCCCGGGTCGGCACCGCGAAGTAGCCGTCCGGCCGGACCATGCCGGCGACCAGTTCGGGGTTGATGTCCGCGCCGTCCGCCGGCCAGGTCCGAGACGAGATCCCGCCGTACGCCGCCGCCGCGCCGATCTCGTACGTGACGATGTGCGCGTCGGCGTCGCAGAGCAGCTCGTCGCCGGGCGGCACCACCAGTTGCAGGGCGATCTGGTTGGCCATCGACCCGGTCGGGGCGAACAGCGCCGCCTCGTGCCCGAACAGGGCGGCGACCTCGGTCTCCAGGGCGTTGACCGTCGGGTCCTCGCCGTAGACGTCGTCGCCGACCTCGGCGTTGGCCATCGCCTCCCGCATCCCGGCGGTGGGCCGGGTCACGGTGTCCGATCGCAGGTCGACGAGAAGATCAGCCACAGTTGTCCCTCCTCACGTCAGCCACAATCATCCCTTCAGCCGCCGACTGCGGGGCTCGCAAGCTCACTCCTCGCGTCAGCCACAGTTGTCCCTTCAGCCGCCGACTGCGGGGCTCGCAAGCTCACTCCTCGCGTCAGCCACGGAGCATCTCCGCCACCAGGAAAGCCAGCTCCAGCGACTGCTGGGTGTTCAGCCGCGGGTCGCAGGCGGTCTCGTACCGGTCCGGCAGGTCGAGGTCCTCGATGCCCTGGGCCCCGCCGAGGCACTCGGTGACGTCCTCACCGGTCAGCTCGACGTGCAGGCCGCCCGGGTGGGTCCCCAGGCCCCGGTGCACCTCGAAGTAGCCGAGAACCTCGTCGACGATCCGGTCGAAGTGCCGGGTCTTGTAGCCGTTGGAGGACTCGTGGGTGTTGCCGTGCATCGGGTCGCACTGCCAGACGACCTTCGCGCCGGCGGCGGTGACCTTCGCCACGATCGGCGGCAGGGCGTCGCGGACCTTGTGGTTGCCCATCCGGCTGATCAGGGTCAGCCGGCCGGGGATGTTGTCCGGGTTGAGCTTCTCGCAGAGCTCGATCGCCTCGTCCGGGGTGGTGGTCGGGCCGAGCTTCACGCCGATCGGGTTGGCGATGCGGGAGATGTAGTCGATGTGTGCGCCGTCGATCTGCCGGGTCCGCTCGCCGATCCAGAGGAAGTGCCCGGACAGGCCGTACCCCCGGTTGCCGGAGACCCGGGTGAGCGCCCGGTCGTACTCCAGCGCGAGGGCCTCGTGGGAGCAGTAGAGGGTGACGGTGCGCAGCGCGTCGTCCTCGGTCATCCCGCAGGCGCTGATGAAGGCCAGCGCCCGGTCGATCTCCCGGGCGATCGCCTCGTAGCGCTCGCCGGCCGGGGAGTTCTTGACGAAGCCCTTGTTCCAGTCGTGCACCGCGTGCAGGTCGGCCAGCCCGCCCGCCAGGTACGCCCGGAGCATGTTCATCGCGGCGGCCGAGTTCGCGTACGCCCGGATCATGCGCTGCGGATCGGCGACGCGCGCCTCCGGCGTGGCCTCCAGCGAGTTGATCAGGTCGCCACGGTAGGCGGGCAGCCCCCGGGCGTCGGTCGGCAGCGACCGGGGCTTGGTGTACTGCCCGGCGACCCGGGCGACCTTGATCACCGGCAGCGACGCGCCGTAGGTCAGCACGATCGCCATCTGGAGCAGGGTGCGGGCGTTGGCGAGCAGGTGATGCTCGGTGTTGTCGACGAAGGTCTCCGCGCAGTCGCCGCCCTGGAGCAGGAACGCCTTGCCCTCGCAGACCAGCGCGAGGCGGTTCCGGAGCTGGTCGACCTCGTAGGGCGCGACGACCGACGGCACGGTGTCGAGCACCTTGCAGACCTCGGCGACCGCGGCCGGGTCCGGCCACGGCGGGATCTGTGCCCGGGGCAGGTCCCGCCAGCGGTCCAGGCCGAGGGCTGCGTCCTCGGCGGAGTCGACGGTCGGACGGCTGGTCTGCAGGCCGGGGCTGCCCACCGCGGGATGGCTCAGCTGATGCCACTCATGGCGCATGGGGAAAGCGTACGGCGGCCCCCGGAGGGACCGGGCGTCGAGGGGGACGGTTCCGGAGGTTGGGAGCGCCGGGAGGCCGCAGCCCGGCGTGGCGGGAGGATGTCAGGGGGTGACCGTCGGCGCCGGGGTGTGCCCGCCCGGCGCTTCCCCCGCGACGCACCAGTCGGCGCCGCTGCGGGTGACGGTGAACAGCAGCGGCCGGTTGGCCTTCCGGGCGCCGACGGTGACGGTGACCGACGTGCTGACCTCCTGCCCGGCCGAGCCGGGGCGGACGTCGGTGATGGCCGCCTCCGTCACGGTGAAGTGGTCGGCGAAGTCGCCGTTCGGGCCGGTGGCGGCGGAGTCGAAGCTCCCCTGGGCGGGGGTGCAGAGCTGGCTGCGCCCGGCCGCGGCGTCCTTGGCGATCATCGCGTCGAGGTACGCCTGCACCCGCTCGCGGGCCTTGGTGGCCGCCTCCTCGGCGGGCGCCCGCCCGGGCTGCTCCGCCGCCTTCTCGTCGTCGTCGCCGCCGAGCCCGCAGCCGAACAGGGCGAACGGCAGGAGCGCGAGCGCCGCGACGAGCGCCGACCTGGAGTGAGCCACAGCCATCCGTCCCTCCCCTCGACCCGGCACGGGCAGGTGCCGATGCGCGAGTCTGACACATCACCCCGGCCCCGCCGAGCACCCGGTGCGCCACGTCGGGGCGGGCGGGGCGGGTGGGGCGGGGTGTCCACGGGTCGGGCGTCGTCGGGGTGTCATCGGGGTGCCGGCGGCACGAGCGGGCGGGGAGGGACCGGTGCCTGGTCCCTCCCCGCCGTGTGGGTGTTGCGTCGGCCCTCGGCTCAGCCGAGGCCGCCCTTGATGGCACCGATCAGCTCACCGTTGCTCGTGTCGCCGGAGAGCTCCCAGAAGAATGCGCCACCGAGGCCCTGGTTCTTCGCGTACGTCATCTTGCCGCCGATGGTCGACGGGGTGTCGTAGCTCCACCAGTTGCTGCCGCACTTGGCGTACGCGGTGCCGGCGACGGTGCCGGTGGTCGGGCAGGTGTTCTTGAGGACCTTGTAGTCCTCGATGCCGGCCTCGTACGTGCCGGGGGCCGCGCCGGTGGCGGTGCCGCCCGGGGTGGCCTGGGTGACCCCGGTCCAGCCTCGGCCGTAGAAGCCGATGCCGAGCAGCAGCTTGTCGGACGGGATGCCCTTGCTCTTGAGCTTCTGGATCGCCGCGTCGCTCCAGAAGCCCTGCTGCGGGATGCCCGGGTAGGAGGTGAGCGGCGAGTGCGGGGCGGTGGGACCCTGCGCCGCCCAGGCGCCGAAGAAGTCGTACGTCATCGGCATGATCCAGTTGAGGTTCGCCGCCGCGCCGGCGTAGTCGGTGGCGTCGATCTTGCCGCCGTCGCTGCCGTCCGCGGTGATGGCGGCGGTGACCAGCGCCGAGGAGCCGAACCTGGTCCGCAGCGCGCCGACCACGTTCTTGAAGGCGTTGGGGCCGCTGGTGTCACAGGTGAGGCCGCAGGCGTTCGGGTACTCCCAGTCGACGTCGATGCCGTCGAAGACGTCCGCCCAGCGCGGGTCCTCGACCATGTTGTAGCAGCTCTCGGCGAACGCGGTCGGGTTCTGCGCGGCCTGGGTGAAGCCGCCCGACCAGGTCCAACCGCCGACGGAGTAGATGACCTTGAGGTGCGGGTACATCTTCTTCAGCTTGCGGAGCTGGTTGAAGCTGCCGCGCAGCGGCTGGTCCCAGGTGTCGGCGACGCCGTCGACGCTGTCCGCGGCGGTGTACGCCTTGTCGTAGTCGGCGTAGCTGTCGCCGATGCTGCAGCGACCGCCGGCGGTGTTGCCGAAGGCGTACAGGATGTGGGTCAGCTTCGCGGCGGACCCGCTGGTGTGGATGTTCTTGACGTGGTAGTTGCGGCCGTAGACGCCCCACTCGGCGAAGTAGCCGACGACCTTCTTGCCGCCCGGCGGCGGGGTGGTCGGCGGCGGGGTGGTCGGCGGCGGGGTCGTGGGGGGCGCGGTGGTCGGCGGGGTCGTCGTCGGCGGCGGGGCGCTGGTGGTCGGGGTGACGCCCCCGGCGCACGGCGCGCCGTTGATGGTGCAGTTCAGCGGCGCCTTGTACGCCCCGACGCCGTTGTAGCCCCAGCTGAAGCTCGCCCCGGGGGCGATCGGGCCGCCCCAGCTCTTCTTCACCGCGACGTAGTGGTTGCCGCTGCTGGTGACGTCGGCGTCCCAGGAGCTGCTGATGGTGGTGCCGGCCGGCAGGTCGAACTCGATGCGCCAGTTGCTGATGCTGGCGGCGGAGTCGTTGGCGACGGTCACCCGGGCTTCGTGACCGGTCCCCCAGTCCTGCGCCTTGGCGAACGTGGCGGTCACACTTCCGGCGCCGAACGCCGAGGTCATCGGGACCGCTGCGGCGGTCACCGCGACCACGGCGCCGGCCCAGAGGGCCCGGCGGAACGATCTCTTCATCTGGCGTCTCCCCAAACAGTTAGGAAACTTTCCTAAAGGATGCTGAGACGCTACTCACGGCGTCATCACTTCGTCAAGATGTACATGCGTCGATCTAGGAGAAACCGGGGCCCGTCCGGCCGACGCGGCCGGTCGGTAGCCTCGACGGATGACCGTTTTCGACACTCGGATCGACGCGCTGACCGGCGGCCCGGCGGACCTCGACCGCCACCGGGGCCGGGCCCTGCTGGTGGTGAACGTGGCGTCCCGCTGCGGCCTCACCCCGCAGTACGCCGGCCTCCAGGCCCTGCACGAGACCTACGCCGACCGGGGCCTGGTGGTGCTCGGCGTGCCGTGCAACCAGTTCGCCGGCCAGGAGCCGGGCACCGCCGCCGAGATCGGCGATTTCTGCCAGGTCAACTACGGGGTGACCTTTCCGCTCACGGAGAAGGTGGACGTCAACGGCCCGGCCCGGCACCCGCTGTACGCGGAGCTGGTGACCGCGCCGGACGCCGACGGGCACGCCGGCGACGTGCGGTGGAACTTCGAGAAGTTCCTGGTGGCGCCGGACGGCACGGTGGCCGCCCGGTTCGCCCCGACCGTCGCGCCGGACTCCCCCGAGCTGCGCGCGGCGATCGAGAAGATCCTGCCGGCGTAGCCCGCCGGCCCCTCCCCGAATTGATCGAGGCCGCGCGCCCACCCGTCGGGGTGGGGGCGCGGCCTCGGAGGTCACCGGCCGGGGCCGGCCCGGTCAGCCCGCGGCGGAGCGGAAGACCGGGTAGTAGCCGCCGGACTGACCGGCCGCCGTCGGGTGGTACGAGACGCCGATGTTGAGGAAGTTCAGGGCGTGCATCCACTTCTCGCCGTAGCTGCACAGCTGGTGGCCGACGAAGGCCGACCGCACGTCGGCGAACTTGAACCCGGCCGAGGTGGCGGCGGTGCGGATGATGTCGTCGACCAGGTTGATGCCCGCGTTGAGCCTCGTCCGGGAGGTCGTGGTGAGCCCGACGCAGGGCGTGCCGAGCTGGTAGAAGACCGGGTAGCCGACGACCACAACCCGGGCCGAGGGCGCCTTCGCCTTGATTCCGTTGTAGACGTTCGCCAGCTTGCCGGGCAGCTCCGTGCGCGCCTTCACCTCGGCGGCGGCAACGGCGGCCACGCACTGGCTCTCGCCCTGGAGCACACAGGTCTGCATGATGGTGGAGAAGCCGACGTCGTTGCCGCCGATGGTGACGCTGACCAGCGTGGTGCTCGACGACAGCGCCGAGATCTGCTTGTTGATCACGTCCGACGTGATCGCCCCGGAACAGGCCACCGACTTGTACGAGGCGGGCTTGATCTTGGTGTTGTACAGCGCGGAGTACGCGTTTGTGCTGCGCTTGCAGGCACCACTCTCGGCGGTGTAGTTGTCGGCGCCGACGCCGGAGGCGTACGAGTCGCCGAGGGCGACGTAGTGGTCGCTGGCGGACGCCTGGGCGGGAACGGCCAGCGTGAGCGTGGCACCGAGGGACGCCGCGACACTCACGGCGAGGGTAATGAAGCGGGATCTCCGCACGTAGCACTCCTGGGGGTGGGAAGTCGTGGTAAGAGATAGGTATCACTGAATACAGGCCTTATGGAAGATCACCGATTGCCTACAGGGGTGGATAGGGGTGGTTCGGTCCGCAACCGTCCAGAGTGGCGGACCAACCGGACCGGATCGGCCGGGAATGCGCCCCCGCCGGGCTGGACGACGAGTCCACCACCAACGAGCTGCTCCAGCGGCACCTGCCGAAGTCAGGGGTGGTCAAGGGCTTCAACAACGTCTATTCCGAGCACCTGCTCGCCCTGACCCGCCCGAGCACCGCCGCCGACCCGAGCATCCGAACGGAGCGGCACTCGGGCCGATCGCCGGGGCCGGCCCGCTTCGGGCGTTCAGGCCTGCTTCCCGCGCGGGCGGGCCCTGGCGAACCCCTGGCGTGGTCCGGGTCCGTACGAGCGCACAGGATCGGGCCCGGATCGTGCTGGATCAGGGAACAAGATCGTGCTCGATCAGGGAAGGTGTGGCCTCGTTACGGGTGGGAGGCCACACCTTCCGGGATCGAGCACGATCTTGCGCGCCTGGCGGGTCGCCGGCGGTTCCCGGGTGGCCGCCCGGCCCCGGAACGCTCCGGTGCTGGTAGGTCTTTGCTGATCGTCAGGGCAGCGCCCGGTTGGTGGCGATCGCGCTTGCCTGCCGCCGGAGACGGCCGTGCGTCTTTCGCACCTCGACACACGTCCTGACGGATCAGCCACACCTGGGCGAACCGGCGTCCAGGTGGTTCGGCGAAGCCGGGCCGAGCGGTCGCGGCGGTCGCCGGAACCGGCGCAGCTTCACGCGGACCCGTTCGGCGTCGCAGTGACCGAGCGCGTCGAGGATGTCCAGGGCCCGCTGCCAGGACCGGCGAGCGCCGTCGAGGTCGCCCTCCGCCTGGCGGCTGTCCCCGGCGTGGCTGAGCGTGTCGGCCTCGTAGTAGCGGTCGCCGACATCGCGGAACAGCTCGACCGCCCGCCGGTAACAGGCGGTGGCCTCCTGGTACTCGCCGAGGTGGTGGTGGGTGTAGCCGAGGCTGTCCCAGGTGTTGGCCTCGCCGAAGCGGTCGCCGACCTCGCGGAGCAGGCGCAACGCCCGTCGGCAGTAGCGCAGTGCCGGCCCGTGGTCACGCAGTTGGGCGTACTGCCAGCCGACCGTGTTGAGGGCCCGGGCCTGCATCGGACGGTCGCCGACCGATTCGAACAGTTCGAGCGCGCGCAGCGCGTGGACGAGTCCCCTCCGGTGCTGTCCCTGTCGGGAGTACAACCAGGCGATGCTGCGATCGGCGTGCGCCTGACCGGCCGGGTCGGCGAGCTGGCCCGACAGGCTGGCCGCCCATCGGAAGTGGGCATGGGCGTCGGCGAACCGGCCCAACTGGGCCTGGGCGCGGCCGAGGCCGCAGTGGACCCTCGCGGCGGCTCGGAGGTCCGCCAACCGTTGGGCGGCAGCCAGCGCGGTCTCGTGGGTCACCACCCAGTCGTGCCAGTGTCCCCTGCGGTCCAGGAAGTCGGACAGGGTCCAGGCCAGCCGCCAGGCGTGTCCCTGCATGTCGTCCTCGGCCGCCCGGGCCACGGCGTTGAGCAGCACCGGATGCTCGGCGTCGAACCAGGCCATCGCCTGCTCGGCGTCCGCCGGCGACACCGTCGTGACGCCGGGCAGGGCGGGTTCCAGGTCGATCAGCTCACGGAACGGCTGCAACAGCCGGGCACCGGCGTACGCGACGTGCAGGTAGTGGTCGAGCAGCCGGCGCTCCGCCGCGCGCCGGTCGGCCTCGCTGTCGAGGTCGCGGGTCAGCTCGGTGGCATAGGTCCGCAACAGGTCGTGGAAGAGGTACCGCCCCGGCGCGTGCTCGATGAGCAGGTGGGCCCGCGCCAGCGCGGCCAGCAGGACCCGCGCCTGGCGCGGCGCGATGCCGGCGAGACTGGCGGCGGCGGGCACGGCGATGTCCGGGCCGGGATGCAGACCCAGCAGCCGGAACAACCGGCCGGCATCCTGGCCCAGGGCGCGGTAGGACCAGGAGAAGACCACTCGTACGTTGGTGGCCGGGTCCCCGCCGTCGAAGGCGTCGAGGGCGTCCGCCGCGTCCCGCAGCTCCTCGGCGAGCGCGGCCAGCGGGAAGCCGGGGCGCGTCGCGGCCCGGGAGGTGGTGATGGCCAGCGCGAGGGGCAGCCGTGCGCAACTCGTGATGATCTGGCGCACCGCGTCCGGTTCCCCGGCCACCCGGTCGGCGCCCAGCCGGCGGGCCAGCAGGTCCTCGGCCTCTGCGGTCGGCAACACGTCCAGGGCGATCGGGTGGGCGCCCTCGATGGCGACCAGCGGGGTGAGCTGGTTGCGGCTGGTCACCACGGCGAGACAGCCGGCCGAGCCGGGCAGCAGCGGGCGGACCTGCTCCGCGTCGCGGGCATTGTCCAGCAGCACGAGGACCCGCTTGCCGGTCAGCAGGCTGCGGTAGAGACCAGCCTGCGCCGGCAGGTCCGCCGGGATGCGCTCCACCGGAACTCCGAGCGCGGCGAGGAACCCCCGCACCGCCTCGGTGGGGTCCAGCACCGAGCCGCCGGCGTCGAATCCGCGCAGGTTCACGTACAGCTGACCGTCGGGGAAACGGTCGGCGACCTGGTGGGCCCAGTGCAGGGCCAGCGCCGTCTTGCCCACGCCCGCGGTTCCCGACACGGCCGAGATGACCACCGCCGTCGGACCGTTCTCGTCCGTCCCGGCGAGCAGCTCGTCGAGTCGGTGGAGTTCGGCGGTACGGCCGGCGAAGGCACGCACCGCGGGCGGCAGGTGTGCGGGGATCGACGGGCGCCTCGCACCGGCGGCCACCTCGATCGGCTCCGGGGCCGGGTCGAGGGCCGGGTCCTGGATCAGGATGGCGCCTTCCAACTCACGCAGGTCCGGGCTCGGCTCGATCCCCAGCTCCTCGCGGAGCGTGCGACGCAGCCGCCGGTACGTCGCCAGCGCGTCGGACTGCCGGCCGGTGCGGTAGAGCGCCAACATGAGCTGTCGGTAGATGTGCTCGTCGAGCGGGTGTTCCTGGCTGAGCTGGTCCAGCTCCGGCACGAGCTGCGCGTGCTCGCCGAGGGCCAACCGGGCATCCGCGAGGGCCCGCACCGCCACCAGCCGGACGTGTTCCAGGCGCTCGGCCTGCTCGTCCAGCCAGGCGAGGCCGGCGACGTCCACCAGCGCCCGACCGCGCCACAGGCCGAGCGCGGCCCGCAGGCACGAGCGGGCGTACGCCTGATCGGTGGTGCGCGTGCCGTCGCGGATGAGGCGCTCGGCGGTCTCGACATCGGTGGCCTCACCCGGCACGTCCAGCTCGTAGCCGGGCGGTCGCGACACGATCACGTTCCGTACGCCGATCGTCCGGCGCAGGTGGGAGACGTGGCTCTGCAAGGTGTTCTGCGCGGTCGCGGGCGCCTGGTCGCCCCAGATCACGTCGACGAGGCGGCCGGTGCTGACGATCTCGCCCGAGTGCAGGGCAAGCACGGCGAGCACGGCCTTGCGCCGCAGGCCGGAAACCGTTCGCGGCGTGTCGTCCACCATCACGTCGACCGGTCCGAGAAGCCTGACCTGCATTGACCCGCCCCCGCTTCGAGCAAAGACCTGCCCAGGCTAACGGCGGGGCAGCCGGCTCCGGGCGGCTCAGTCGGACACCGGACCGTGGCGGGGCGGACGGTCGTCGCCGGCGCGGTGCCCTGCGCTCACACCGGGCGGCGGCCGGCGAAGCCGCACTCGGGCGGTGGTACCACCGCACGTCGGTGTCGCCCTCCAGCCAGCACCACAGCACCGGGCGGCCGGCCCGCTCGCCGGGGAAGTCCAGCAGCACCGGGGCGATGCCCTTGACCTGGATGTCGTGCTCGTGCAGCTCGTCCACGATCCCGTGCAACCGGGCCTCCAGGCCCTTGACCTCGGCCAGGCCGCCGAGCGGGCTCAGCCCACCGTCGGCGAGGTCGGCCCGCAGCTCGGCCAGGTCGGCCCGGAGCCGGATCAGTTCGTCGACGCGTGGGAGCAGGGTGGCCGCCAGGTACCGCGCCTGGGCGAGTGTGAACACCGCGACAGTATGGGGCATTCCGGTGGACGACATGTCCCGCCGGCCCGTCCAGGAGCCGGCGACCGACGCTGCGGCGGGACGGTGACCGGTGCCGGACCGGGCCGCTACTCGGACTGGGCGGCCAGTTCGCGGGCCCGGTCCCGGGCCGCCTCCAGCGCGGCGAGCATGGCCGCGCGGACGCCGTGGTTCTCCAGCTCCCGGATGGCGGAGATCGTGGTGCCGGCGGGCGAGGTGACCGCCTCACGCAGCTTCACCGGGTGCTCGCCGGAGTCGCGCAGCATCACCGCCGAGCCGATCGCGGTCTGCACGATCAGCTCGTGGGCGACCTGTCGGGGCAGGCCGAGCAGGATTCCGGCGTCGATCATCGCCTCGACCAGCAGGTAGAAGTACGCCGGCCCGGAGCCGGACAGGGCGGTCACGGCGTCCTGCTGGGACTCGGGGACCCGGACGGTCGCGCCCAGCGGCTTGAACATCTCCTCGGCCAGGGCCAGGTGCTCGCCGGTGGCGTGCGCGCCGGCCGAGATCGCGCTCATCGCCTCGTCGACCAGGGCGGGGGTGTTGGTCATGACCCGGACCACCGGGGTCCCCGCGGGCAGCCGCCGGTTGAAGAAGGTGGTGGGCAGGCCGGCGCAGAGCGAGATGACCAGCTTGTCGGCCGGCACCTTCGGCCCGATCTCGTCGAGCAGGGCGGAGGCGTCCTGCGGCTTCACGGAGACGGCCAGCACCGCCGCCTCGTCCACCGCGGTCAGGTTGTCGACCACCCGGACGCCGTAGCGGGCGGTCAGCTCCTCGGCCCGGCTCGGCCGCCGGGCGGTGGCGAGCAGCCGTTCCACCGGCCACCCGGACCGCAGCAGACCGGAGAGCATCAGCTCGCCGATCTTGCCGGCCCCGATCACCGCCACGGTGTGTTTCCCCGCCGCCATGGCCGTACCCCCTCAGTCGCCCGCCTCGCGTCGCCCCAGGGTGTCGCCGCCCGCCCCGGAGGCCGCGGCCCGCGCGCCGGCCGCCGCGGACGCCCTGGACCGGCCGCGGCGGAAGCCCGGCGGCGCGTGCGGCGGCCCCACCAGGGGGTGCCGCACGCGCCGCGTGGGCGTCAGCTGCCGAAGAAGACCTCGGCCTCTTCGTACCGCTCCAGCGGCACGGTCTTCAGCTCGCGGGTGGCCTCGGCCAGCGGCACCCGGACGATGTCCGTGCTCTGCATCGCGACCATCTTGCCCCAGTCGCCCTCGTGCACCGCGTCGATGGCCTGGAGGCCGAGCCGGGTGGCGAGCACCCGGTCGAACGCGGTCGGGGTGCCACCGCGCTGGATGTGGCCCAGCACGACGGTCCGCGCCTCCTTGCCGGTCTTGGCCTCCAGCTGCTCGGCGAGCCACTGGCCGATGCCGCCGAGGCGGACGTGGCCGAACGAGTCGAGCTCCTGGTTGTGCAGCACCATCTGGCCGTCCAGCGGCTGGGCGCCCTCGGCGACCACGACGATCGGGGCGTACTGGTGCTGGAAGCGCTTCTCGACGTACCCGGCGACCTGCTCGACGTCGAACTGCCGCTCGGGCAGCAGGATGACGTTGGCGCCGCCGGCCAGGCCGGCGTGCAGGGCGATCCAGCCGGCGTGCCGGCCCATCACCTCGACGACCAGGGTGCGGTGGTGGCTCTCGGCGGTGGTGTGCAGCCGGTCGATCGCCTCCATGGCGATGTTGACGGCGGTGTCGAAGCCGAAGGTGTAGTCGGTGGCACCGAGGTCGTTGTCGATCGTCTTCGGCACGCCGACCACGTTGACGCCCAGCTCGTACAGCTTGGTCGCGACGCCGAGGGTGTCCTCGCCGCCGATCGCGATCAGCGCGTCCACGCCCTGGGCGGCAAGGTTGTCCTTGATCCGCTCGACGCCGTTCTCGATCTTGAACGGGTTGGTGCGGGACGAGCCGAGGATGGTGCCGCCGCGCGGCAGGATGCCCCGCACCTCGGCGATGCCCAGGGGCTTGGACAGGCCCTCCAGCGGGCCCTTCCAGCCGTCCTGGAAGCCCACGAACTCGTGACCGTAGTTGGCGACGCCCTTGCGGACCACCGCCCGGATTACCGCGTTGAGACCTGGGCAGTCGCCGCCGCCGGTGAGCACGCCGATACGCATGATCTGCTCATCCTCCTGGAGCATCAGGAAAAGCCCGATTTGCCCCAGGATATGTGTCAGATCAGACCATCGGCGCCATTGCCGGCCCGGGGCGGGCCGTCAGTGCGAACTGTAGCCGTCGTAGCTGCGCGTCGACCGCGCGCCCCGGGCAGCCCTCGCCCACCGCTCAGAAGATCACCTCCCGGTTCGCCCCCGCCCTCGGCTGCTTCCCGGTGACCGCCGACCTGGCGAAGCCGAGCAGGCTGACCACGGTGCCGCTCGGCGAGCCCCAGTACTCCGCGGAGCTGGCGTGCACCTTGATCAGCGTCAGCCCGGGGGTGCCCGGGCCGTCCGGGAACCAGGTCTTCAGCAACGGGTTCCACAGCTGCTCGGCGCGGGCCCGGTCGTACCCCTCCTGCGCGGTGCCGGACAGCGACACCCAGGCGTTGTTCCGCTGGTCGGAGAAGCCCACGTTGACCTCCGGGTTCACCCGGAGCTGGCGGACCTTCGCCGAGTCGGCGTGGGCGAAGAACCACAGGTCGCCGTCGAACTCCGCCGCCTGGAGCCCCATCGGCCGGCTGACCAACCGCCCGTCCAGGCCGATGGTGGTCAGCATGCAGATCCGTGCCTCCCGGACCAGCTCGGTGACCCGGCGCCGGGCATCGGCGGCACTAGTCGGCTCACTGCTCATGGCGATACCCCCTCGATCGACCGGATGTCGACGCGGTGCCCGGGACGGACCCGACCAAACCTGAAGGAGCCGACGAGGTCAGCGGGCGGTCATCGCGCGCCAGCGGGCGAGGTTGTGCCGGGCGTCGACCAGCGCGTCGTGCCGGGCGGCGTCGGCGTTCGGCAGCGGCGGGCGTCCCCGGTCGTCCCAGAGTTGCCGCAGGTCCTTGGTGAACCGGGGGATCTCCCGGGGCAGCGCCGGCATCGCACCCCAGAGCTGGGCCAGCACCACGTGGTCGTACGCGGCGTACCAGGCCCACAGCTCCAGTTGCTCGCCCGGCCGGTCCCGGACCGGCTCGACCAGGAACTCGTGGAGGTCGTCGCGGATCCGCTCCCGTGACCGCCAGGCCCGGTCGGCCGGCGAGGGGAGCTTGTCCAGCACGTTGCGGCGCACCCAGGGCACGGCCCGGGAGTCATCGAACTCGGTGGAGACGGCGTAGAACTCGCGCCCGTTCTCGTCGACGACGCCGATCGACACCAGGTCGACGGTGCGCCCGTCCTCGATGAACTCGCAGTCGTAGAAGTAGCGGTAGACCATCGTGCCCATCCTGGCCCACCCGCGTCACCCGCCGTCGGCCGGGGCCCGCCCCGCCGCCCTTCGTCGCAGCTCGGGAGTGTCACGGAAGTGTTTCCAGGGGTGTACAGCAAGCGACTGGACCGTCATGATCTGATGTGTACCGCTACCGGACGCCGAACCGGTTCAGAACCTCGTACCGGGGGCTGTCAGGTTCACCCGGCTGCGAGTTGTGGTCCTTGACCGGGGAGGGGTTGGGCCGTGGAGATGCGCCTGCCGGAGCCGGGTGACGCCCTCACCGGCGTCGACATGTTCGCCGGCCTCGAGCCGGAGGTGCGCCAGCGGGTGATCGCGGCGGCGGTGCCGCGAACGTATCGCAAGGGCCAGCTGCTCTTCGTCGAGAACGACCCGGGCGAGTCGCTGATCGTGCTGCGCCGGGGCGCGGTGGCAGTGTTCCGCACCGCGCCGACCGGCGAACGGGCCGTGCTGTCGGTGATCCGCCCCCCGGACGTGCTCGGCGAGGTCTCCCTGCTCGACGCGTCCACCCGCTCGGCGTCGGCCGAGGCGATCGAGGACTCCGCGGCGCTCGCGCTGTCCCGCCCCGCCTTCATGGAGCTGGTGCACTCCAACCCGCGCATCCTCGACGCGGTGATGCGCTCGCTCGGCGGACTCATCCGCCGGCTGACCGAGCAGAACGCCGACCACGTCTTCCTGGACCTGCCCGGTCGGGTCGCCAAGACGCTGGTCCGCCTGGCCGGCGAGAGCCAGGCCCCGATGATCACGATCGAGCTCAACCAGAGTCAGCTCGCGGAGATGGCCGGCGGCTCCCGGCAGAGCGTCAACCAGGCGATCGGCTCGTTCGCCAGCCGTGGCTGGCTGCGTACCGAGGGCCGGCGGATCGTGGTCACCGACGTGGGGGCGCTGCGCCGCCGGGCCGGCATGAACGACCGCTGAGCCACCCCGGCACGGCGGCCCCTGACGACGAAAAGGGCCGGCGGGCGAGGCCCACCGGCCCTTTTCACCGGTTATTGACGTGTCCCGTTATTCAGTTGCCCGGCTCGTCCGCAGGCGGTGCACCCGGGCCGGGGCCGATCTTTGTCGGATCGGTCGGCTTGGGCGTCGGCGGGGGCGTCGACGTGCTGTTCGTGGTGTTCTCGGGACCAGTGCCCTGGCCGTCCGGTGCTTCTACCATGCCTTGCTCCTCCAGTGAGGCGAGAGTGACGGCGTCGACCTCGACCGTGTCGCCCGGGGCCCACACGGTCCCGCGCGAATCCATCCACGGGGCGGACAGTCGTACGTGCACGGCACTCTCCTGACGGGGTATCTCCTGAGTGGAAGGTTAGTCTGGCCCGATCAGCCGCACAGTCCGTCCACATATCGGGTAGCCGACTCAGCGACGGGGGCGTGATACTAAGGTCACCTCGCGCTACGGAGCCGACCATCGACCTCAAGTGTGGACACTGCTCACGCGGAGCCGGTCCCGACGACCGCTTCTGCGGCGGGTGCGGGCAGGCATTGAGCCGAAGCTGCGCCCGCTGCGGGCACCCCAACGGCGCCGAGGCCAACTTCTGCACGAGCTGCGGCCAGCCGCTGCACGACCGGCCGCTGGCGGTGCAGGAGGACCGCCGCCAGGTCAGCGTCCTGTTCATCGACATCGTCGACTTCACGACGTACGCCGAGCGGGCCGACCCGGAGCAGGCCCGCAGCCTCCAGCAGGGCTACTTCGCCACCGTGCGCCGGCTGGTGCACCAGTACGGCGGGGTGGTCGAGAAGTACATCGGCGACGCGGTGATGGCGTTGTTCGGGGCGCCGGTGGCCACCGACAACGACGCGCTGCGCTGCGTACGCGCGGGGCTGGAACTGCAACGGAACCTGGCCCGCCAGCCCGCCGGCCCGCACCCGCCGCTCGGGTTCCGGGTCGGCATCGCCACCGGCGAGGCGCTGGTCGACCTCTCCGCCGCCCGCGACGGCGGGCAGGGCTTCGTCACCGGGGACGTGGTGAACACGGCCTCCCGGTTGCAGTCCCTCGCCCCCTCCGGCGGGGTGGTGGTGGACGAGAGCACCTGGGCGGCCACCCGGCACGACATGGAATACGCCGTCCAGCCCCCGGTGACACTGCGGGGCCGCTCCGCGATCAGCCGGATCTGGCTGGCCGTCCGCGCGCTGCCCCAGCGGGACCTGAGCACCGCCGAGCTGACGCCGATGGTCAACCGGGAGCACGAGCGCGGCCTGCTGGTCAACGCCCTGCACCGGACGATCACCGAACGCACCTCGCAGCTGGTCACCGTCTTCGGCCCGGCCGGGGTGGGCAAGAGCCGGCTGCTGCGCGAGCTGGCCCGGCACGCCGCCAGCCTGCCCGGGCCGCCGGTCACCTGGCTCGTCGGGCAGTGCCCGCCGTTCGGCGAGAACGTCACCTACGCCGCCCTCGCCGACATCGTCAAGGGGTGGGTCGGCGTGTCGGACATCGACGACCCGACGGCCCTCGACGACCTGCTGCGGCGCCGCCTGGGCGGGCTGGCCGACCGGCACGGCGTCCGGCTGGCCGGTCAGCTCGGCCCGCTGATCGGCCTGCCCGGCGAGCGGCTCACCCCGGGCGAGACCGAGGCGTCCTGGCGACGGTTCCTGCTCACCCTGGCCGCCGCCGGCCCGACGGTGCTGGTCTTCGAGGACATGCACTGGGCCGACCAGGCCATGCTCGCCTTCGTCGAGCAGCTCGGCGCGGCGGCACGCGGCGTGCCGCTGCTGGTGTTGGCCACCGCCCGGCCGGAGCTGCGGGAGCGCCACCCGGCCTGGACCGGGACGATCAGTGGGGCGATGTCGATCTCGGTGCCGCCGATGCACGACGCGGACATCGACGCCCTCTACTCGCTGCTGCTCGGGCAGGCCGCGCTGCCACCCGAGTCCCGGGGGCCGCTGATCGAGTTCGCCGACGGCAACCCGCTCTACGCCCAGGAGTACGCCCGGATGCTGCTCGACGGCGGGCTGCTCGACGCGACCCGGCCGGACGTCCGGCTCGACCCGGCCGGCTCCCCGGGGATGCCGCGCACCGTGCAGGCGGTCATCGCCAACCGGCTCGACCTGCTCGACCCGTCCGACCGGGCCGTGCTCCAGGCCGCCGCGGTGGTCGGCGTGCAGTTCTGGCCGGCGCCGGTGGCCACCGCGCTGAGCCGGCCGGTGGAGTGGGTCGAGCGGGCGCTGGACCGGCTGCAACGCCGCGACCTGGTGTACGAGCAGCCCACCTCGGCGATGCCCGGGCAGCCCGAGTACCGCTTCCGGCACATCCTGGTCCGGGACGTCTGCTACCAGCGGCTTCCCCGGGCCGAGCGGGTGCTGCGCCACCAGCGCACCGCCGACTGGCTGGAGCAGGTCACCGACGGCCGGCAGCACGACCTCGTCGAGGTGCTGGCCAACCACCGCTGGACGGCGCACGAGATCGCCCGCACAGTCGGCCTGGACACCGGCCCGTACGCCCCGGCGGCGCGGGCCGCCCTGCACCGCGCGGCCCGGCGGGCCAACGAGCTGCACGCGCTGGACACCGCCGCGACCCTGGTCGGTCGGGCGCTGGCCCTGGCCGGCGACCCCGACCCGACGCTGGAGCTGTTCGACGCCGAGCTGGCGTTCTACCGCGACGGCGACGCGTTCCTGGTGGCCGGGGGCGCGGGCAAGCTGACCGAGCTGGCCGACCGGCTGGCCGAGGCCGGCGAGTGGACGGGGGCGGCCCGGGCCTGGACGCTGCTCGCCACGGCGGCGTGGAGCCGCGCCGACCGGTCGGAGACGCTGCGCTGCCTGGACCGGGCGCTGGGCATCTACGTCGACCTGCCGGACACCGAGGAGAAGGCGGGCGCCCTGCTGGAACTGGCCCGGGTGCACATGCTCAACGCGGAGACCGACCCGGCCTGCGCGGCGGCCCGGACCGCCGCCGGGCTCGCCGAACGCCTGCAACTGCGCGAGGTGAGCGCGAACGCCCGGATCACCCTCGCCGTGGCCCGCTACCTGTCCGGCGTCGGCGAGGCGTACGCCGAACTGGCCGAGATCACCGAGCACTGCCGGGTGGAGCGGCTGACCAGCCGCCGCCGGGCGGTGCACAACCTGGCCTGGGTGTTGCAGGAGGAGGGCGACCTGGCCGGGTCGGCCCGGCTGGTGGACGAGCAACGCTCGCTGGACCTCGGCGGCGAGCACAGCCTGGCGACGAGCTTCGAGGACCAGTGGGCCCGGTCGTACTACGCCGGGGACTGGGGTTCGGCGGCAGCGCTGGTGGCCGAGTCGACCCGGCGGCCCACCGCCGAGTGGGACCTGCACATCGTCGCGGTCTCCGGCTGGCTGCGGGCGCTGCGCGACCACCCGGAACGGGCCGCCACCGGGCCGAACGGCGCCGGCGGGGTCGGGGCCGAGGAGGGCGGCGAGGGCGGCCAGGTGGAGCGGGCGGTGCTGGCCGCCCGACGCTCGGGCTTCCACCGGGTGCTCCGCTCGACGCTGGCCCACGCCGCGCTCTGCCGGGCGGTGCAGGGACGCGAGGTCGAGGCGCTACGGCTGCTCGCCGAACTGGACGACGACTGGCGGCGGACCCGGATGATCCCGTTCGCCGAGTGGGTTCCCGCGATCGGGCACGTCGCGGTGGTGCTCGGCGGGGACGCCGCCCGACGGGTCCGGGAGCTGCTGGCCCGCTCGCCGCGGACGACCCCGTGGGCCCTGGCCGCCGGCCAGGAGGCGGAGGCCGCGCTCGCCCGGGCGGCCGGGGACACCCTCGCCGCCGCCGGGCTGTTCCGGTCGGCGGCCGAACAGTACCGCCGGATGGGCGACGTCACCGACCACGCGCTCGCCCTCGCCCTCGCGCTGCCCACCCTGGGCGAGGTGGATTCGGCGGGCGCGGCCGAGGTGCTGGCCCAGGTGCGGGAGTTCGCCACCCGCAACCACGCGCCGGGCCTGCTCCGCCTCGCCGGTGCCGGTACTGGTGCTGGCCCGCAGACGTAGCCCTTCCGGCTGTCCACTCGGTCAACCCGTCAAGGATCTCGGGACGGGCCTTGAGGCAGGTGCGGGCGTGCTCCCGGCAGGCTTGAGGCAGGTGCGGTCGTGCTCGCGCGGCAGGGACGCACAGAACGCAACCGGCGAGGACGTTGCCGGCGATGCTTCGCCAGCCGGCCCTTGAGCCCCTTACCGGTGAACTACTCCGCTTTGGCGGCGAATGTGACTTTTCGCTTGACGACCAGCAGCGTGAAGATCGAATCGGAGAAGGACAGGTGGTTGCTCGCGAGGATGATGTACTTCATCAGCCACGGGGGTGCCGTCGGCGGGAGAAACCGTCGGCCATGAGCCGACGAACCAGGAGCGGCACGCCACAACGCACTCCCGGAACGGGGCCCCGACGTGTCACGATTCAGGGCACGGCGTGCGGAGCGCCGGGGCGACCGCACCGCGAGGTGCGCCGAGGGAGGATTTCCGGTGTCAGCGGGTGGGGCCCGCCGAGGGCGGCGGGACAACGGGCTCGACGCGAGCGAGTACGCCGTCGCCGGCGACGTGGATCCGCGCGTCGGCGAGCACCTGCTCGACGTGCTGGCCGCCGGCGGCATCGCGGCGTACCTTCAGCCGTCGGCCGACCTGAACCCCGTCACCCGCACCACCACCGTTCCGTCCCGGCCGGTCGACCGGCTCTACGTCGACCGGTCGCACCTGACCACGGCGCGTGACTACCTCACCCAGCTCGCCGACGAGACCCCCGCCGAGCCGGCCCGGAACGAGCCGGACGTGGACGCCGAGTGGGCCCGCATCGTGGCCGGCTTCCACACCGCCCCGGCCGCCGGGGCGCACCCCTGGCCCGCGGCGGAGGACGTCGACGACGAGCCCGGTGAGCCGGCGGCGGGCGGAGCCGGCCGGGTCGGGGCGGACGAGGGCGGGACCGCCACCGACGTGCGCCGGCTGCCCTGGGCCGCCGACATCTCCGGCGTCTCCGTGGGCCAGGGCCGGCAGGACGAGCCGTCGCTGCTGGACGGGCTGGACACCTTCGGCGCCGACCTGCCCGACGGCGCGGAGGAGCGCTACACCCCGCCGCCGCCCCCACCCCTGCCCCGGATCTCCAAGTACGCGGTGGCCGGCGTGCTCGCCATCATCGTCGGCTTCGTGCTCTTCCTGAAGCCGTCGCTGCTGCCGGTGGACAGGTCGGTGGTCACCCTGTTCGGGTTCACCGGGATACTGGCCGGCTTCGTGACGCTGATCTGGCGGCTGCGCCCCGGTGACTCCGACGACGACCCGGACAACGGCGCCCGGGTCTGAGGCGGCCGGGGGGGCACGCTCCGTCGCGTCCCGGGCCCGGACGCCGGGTGCCCGGATTGCGGGACGCCGCCGCCCACCGCGAGAGGCGTAACAGTGGTGTAACTTACTGTCAGTAGGAATACCGCTGTACGTCACTTCCCCCACTGACTGCCCGGTTGTTCCTCGCTCGCGGCGGTCGGTCTCTGCTGATCGGAATGCCCGAGATGCGACAGAGTTCACTCGTGGTGGTGGCAAACCGCCTCCCCATCGACGACAGTGTGGCGCCGGACGGCGCCTGCGAGTGGCGAAGCAGCCCCGGCGGGCTGGTGAGCGCCCTGCACCCCCTGCTCCGACACACCCCGGCCACCTGGGTCGGCTGGGCGGGCGGCACCGGGCCGGCACCGGCCCTGCCCGACGTCGACCGCGTCCGGATGCACACCGTGCCGCTGAGCTTCGAGGATCTTCGCGACCACTACGAGGGCTTCGCCAACTCGACCCTGTGGCCGCTGTACCACGACGCGGTCGAGCAGCCCGAGTACCACCGCCGCTGGTGGGAGGCGTACCAGCGGGTCAACCAGCGGTTCGCCGAGGCGACGGCCGAGGTGGCCGAGCGGGGCGCGGTGGTCTGGGTGCAGGACTACCACCTGCAACTGGTCCCCGGCCTGCTCCGCGAGCTGCGCCCCGACCTGCGGATCGGCTTCTTCCTGCACGTGCCGTTCCCGCCGCCGGAGCTGTTCATGCAGCTCCCCCGCCGGGCGGAACTGCTGCGCGGCATGCTCGGCGCCGACCTGATCGGCTTCCAGCGCGCCCAGGCCGCGCACAACTTCGCCCAGCTGGTGGCCAAGGTGCTGGAACTGCCGGCCACCGACCGGCGGATCAGCGTCGGCGACCGGGTGGTCCGGATCGGGGCGTTCCCCGTCTCGATCGACACCGCCGAGATGGCCGCCCTGGCGGGCCGCCCCGACGTGGCCGCCCGGGCCCGACGGCTGCGCCAGGACCTCGGCGACCCCGACCACGTCATCCTCAGCGTGGACCGGATGGACTACACCAAGGGCATCGAGCAGCGCCTCAAGGCGTACAGCGAGCTGCTGGCCAGCGGGCACGTCAAGGTGCGCGACACGGTGCTGGTGCAGGTGGCGGTGCCCAGCCGGGAGCGGGTGACGCAGTACCAGATCCTCCGCGACCGGGTCGAGCGCGAGGTGGGACGGATCAACGGCGAGTTCGGCCGGGTCGGCGAGCCCGCCATCCACTACCTCACCCAGCCGTTCGACCGGGCCGAACTGGCCGCGCTCTACCGGGTCGCCGACGTGATGGCGGTGACCCCGCTGCGGGACGGGATGAACCTGGTCGCGAAGGAGTACGTGGCGGCACGGGTGGACGACACCGGCGCCCTGCTGCTCAGCGAGTTCGCCGGCGCGGCGGCGGAGCTGCCGCAGGCGTACCTGGTCAACCCGCACGACCTGGAGGGGCTCAAGCAGGAGCTGCTGGCCGCGCTCCAGGCCGACCCGGCCGACGTGACCGCCCGGATGCGCGCGATGCGCGAGCACCTGCACCGCCACGACATCCACGCCTGGGCGCGCTCCTACCTCAGCGCCCTCGACGACGAGGGCTCGCTGCTGAACCACATCAGCACGACCGGCTGACCGGCCGGCCGCGCCGGCTCGGGTCAGGCCGGTGCGTGCTCCTTCTCCAGCCAGTCCAGGATGGCGTCGATCGGCTCCCGCCAGCGGGCGTCCAGCATGAGGTCGTGCCCCATCCCGGGGAAGAGCAGCGGCGCGCCGCCGTGCCGCCGGGCGGCCCGGGTCAGCGCGGCCGGCGGGACCACCCGGTCGTCCGGGCTGCCCAGCACCAGCACCGGCGGGTGGCCCACGGCGGGCTCCGGGTCGCGATGGGTCAGCAGCTGCCACTGCGCGCGCCGGCCGGCCCGACCGAGCCGGGAGGCGTACCGGCGGGCCTCGGCGTCGGGCAACTCGCGGCTGAACAGCTGCCGGCGGCTGAGCCGCAGCCCGCCGCCGACCAGGGCGGGCAGGGTGCCGCCGGGGTTGCGGCGCAGCGCGGTGCCCAGCGTCCCCCACTCGCCGAGCACCGGGGCGACCAGCACCGCCGCCCGGGCCGGGTAGCGGGCCAGGGCATGCCGGACCACCAGCGCCCCGGCGCCGTGCCCCACCAGCACCGCCTGGCGCGGCAGGCCCGCCGCCACCTGCGTCACGTCGTGGGTGTACGCCCGCAGCGTCGCCTCCGGCGCCGGCTCGCTGCCGCCGTGCCCGCGCAGGCTCAGCGCGTACGCCGGGAAGCCGCGCCCGGCGGCGTGCTCCAGCCAGTGCTCGGCGAACGCCCACGCGCCGTGCCCGAAGCCGGGCACGAACAGCAGCGGCGGGCGGCCCTGCTCCAGCTCGGGGAGCGCGCTGAGCACCTCGCGGCGGGCCGGGCGGACCGGGCGGGCCCACTCCCGGCCGCGCATGATCCGCACCCGCTCCCCGCCGCCGCTCACTTCTCCTCCAGGTCGTACATCGCGCGCTGCACGGCGCGCAGGTAGTCGGCGTGGCCGACCTCGAACCAGTGCCGGCTGCTCTCCTTGACCTTGCCGGAGTAGCGCTCGCCGACCCCGGCCGCGGCCCGCTTCGCGAACGCGGCGGCCCGGTCGGGCCGGGTGAGGCGCAGCGTGAGCAGCCGGGCGAAGAGCACGGTCTGCCAGTGCGACAGGGTGAAGATCCCCGAGTCGGCCTGGACCAGGCCGGCGACGGCGAGGGTCGGATGGCCGGGGGCGAAGGCGTTGAGCCACAGCCGGGGCCGGCCCGACCCGTCGGCGTCGCCGAGGATCCTCGGGTCGAGGAACTCGAAGCGGGGAAGGTAGCCGGTGGCGAAGACGACCAGCTCCGGCTCGATCCGGCGGCCGTCGGTCAGCTCCACCGCCTTGGCGTGGAACCGGGCCACGTCCGGCACCGGGGCGATCTCGCCGTGTCCGACGTAGTAGACGAGCTGGCTGTTGGCGATCGGGTGGGTCTCGTAGACCCGGTGGTCGGGCTTCGGCAGGCCGAACCGGGTCAGGTCGCCGACGGTGAGCCGCAGCGTCCAGTGGTAGAGCCACTGCCGGATCCGCAGCGGCACCCGCAGCGCCAGCAGACGGTCGTTCACCTGGTCGGCGGGGCGCCCGAGGACGTACTTCGGGGCGTACCAGTAGCCGCGGCGGGTGGAGTGCCAGCAGTGGGACGCCTGCTGGGCCGCCTCGACCGCGATGTCGCACCCGGTGTTGCCGGCCCCGACGACCAGCACCCGCTTGCCGCGCAACTGAGCCGGGTCCTTGTAGGACGAGGCGTGCATGATCTCGCCCCGGAACTCCTCCAGCCCCTCGTAGCGGGGCAGCTTCGGCGACCAGTTGTGGCCGTTGGCGACGACCACGGCGGCGTACCGGGAGGTGCGCTCCGGGCCGTACCCGCCGGTGCTGCGGGTGGTGACGTCCCAGCGGTCGCCGGCGACCGGCTCGACCCGGACCACCTCGGTGCCGAACCAGACGTGCTGGCGCAGGTCGAAGTGGTCGGCGTAACGCTCGAAGTAGGACAGCAACTGGCTGTGGTGCGGGTAGTCCGGCCAGTCGTCCGGCATCGGGAAGTCGGGGAACTGGGTGAACGGCGGCGACGAGATCAGGTGGGTGCTGGCGTACACGGGGCTGCGGTCGTGCCGCCAGTTCCACGCGCCGCCGACGCCGGTCTCCCGTTCGTAGCAGTCGACGCCGAAGCCGTGTTCGCGCAGGTTCTTCACCGCGGTCAGGCCGCTGGCCCCGGCCCCGATGACGCAGACCGTGTCGCCCCGGTCGGAGACCGGGCGGCCCTCCCGGGTCGGGGCGGGCGTCGCCGCTTCCGGCTCGGGACGGCCGGGGTCGGTGGAGGGGGACACCGGATTCTCCTTAGGTGCGGCACGAGTGCCGGTCGCTGCGAAATCCTTCCGGTAACCCAACCGGTTTGTCCAGCCCCTGTGGAGGGTCGGACGCCCCGGCGCGGTCAGCCGGTGGCCGGCAGCAGCAGGTCGACCAGGACGGGGAAGTGGTCGCTGGCGCGGCGGGTCTGGGGGGTGTCGACCACGTCGTAGTCGACCACGGTGATCCGGGGGTCGACGAAGACCGCGTCGATGCGCCGGCGCGGGTCGGCGCACGAGTAGGTGTGCCGGTCGGCCCGGTCGGCCGCGACCGCCGCGTCGGTCAGCCCCTCCCCCACCGTCGCCCAGGCCGGGCCGTCGGGGCCCTCGTTGAGGTCGGCGCCGGCCACCACGGGCAGGTCGGCGGCTGCCAGTTCCCGCTTGAACGCCGCCGCCTGGGCGGGCCGCTCGGCCGGGTCGGTGGACAGGTGCGAGCCGGCCAGCAGGAACCGTGCCCCGCCCACCCGGCACTCGGCGTACGCGGCGCCGCGCAGGTGCCGGCCCGGAGTCAGCGGGTAGCGCTGGCAGCGGGTGTCGAGCACCCGCACCCGCAGGCTGGTCAGCAGCAGGTTGCCCAGCGACGGCAGCCCGCCGGCGGCGACCACCAGCCCGAAGGACCCGGCCAGCGTGGCCGACTTCTGCCGCCACCGGAACCGCCGGGGGGCCTCCTGCACGATCACCACGTCCGGCGCGGCCTCGCGGACCACCGCGGCCAGCGCGGCGGTGTCGTCACGCTGGCTGTGGATGTTGTACGACACGACGCGCAGCGGCACGCCCGAGTTCTCGCTCATCCCGGCCCGCCTCAGACCCGACGGGCCAGGTCGGCGGCGCCGATCACGCCGGCGGTGTTGCCCAGCTCGGCGGGGCGCACCTCGGCGACCGGGAGCCGGCTGCGCTGGGCCAGCGCGTCGGTGAAGGACCGCCGGGTCGGGCCGAGCAGCAGATCGCCGGCCTCGACGACGCCACCGCCGACGACCAGCACCTGCGGGTCGAGGATCTGCGCCATGTCGGCGAGGCTGGTGCCGAGCCAACGCCCGACCTGGGCGAACGCCTCGGCGGACACGGGGTCGCCGCCCTGGGCGGCGGCCGTCACCATCGGGCCGGTGACGGCCTCGGCCTCGCCGCCGGCCAGTTCCAGCAGCGCGGTGGCCCGGTGCGGCTCCTGCCGGGCGGCGGCGCGGGCGAACCGGACGAGGGCGCTGCCGCTGGCGTACTGCTCGATGCAGCCGAGCCGGCCGCAGCCGCACTGGTGGCCGTCGGGGACGGTGAGCATGTGGCCCAGCTCGGCGGCGATGCCGTTGGCCCCGCGCACCAGTTCACCGCCGAGCACGATGCCGCCGCCGACGCCGGTGCCGATGGTGAACATGACCATCGAGTCGTCGGCGTGCCGGGCCGCGCCGTAGCGGAACTCGGCCCAGGCCGCGACGTTGCCGTCGTTCTCCACGATCACCGGCAGGCCGGTCGCGGCGCTGACGTACTCACGCAGCGGCTCGTCGCGCCAGGCCAGGTTCGGGGCGAAGAGGACATTTGATCGGCTGACGTCGATCCAGCCGGCCGCGCCGATGCCGACGGCGTAGATCTGCCGGCCGGCGGCGAGTTCGGTGACCACATCGATGATGACGTCGCGGGTCTTGGCCACGTTGTCGGCGGGGGTGTCCCGTCGGGCCTGCACGAGAACCTTGCCGGTGTCGTCCACGACACCGCCGGCCACCTTCGTGCCACCGACGTCGACTCCGATGGTCAGCGTCACCGCTGCCACTCCCCTCTGCTGTGCTGTCCGGCACCGTCACGGCGAAACCGCCGTGGGGTGGGTCGGGATGTGCGGTGGTCAGGCCTCGTCGCCTGGTGCGTCCTCGCCCGCGCCGCCGGGCGTCCGCGAGACGGGCCCCCCGGGGTGGCCGGCCGTCGGCCGGGAGTCCCCCGGCGCGTCCGACCCGGCGTCGTCGGCGGGCGGCACGTCGGCAACCGGAACGCCCCGACCCTCCCCCCGGGTCGCGGCGGACCACACGTCCTGCTCCGGCGCCGGCTGAGAATCATGCCCGGTACGGGTGGCCTCGCGCCACACATGATCGCCCGACTCCTGGCGCGCCCCGGCCCGGGGCGGGGGCGGCGCCGCGTCGCCCGGCTCCGCCGGGCGGTGGGCGGGGTCGTCGGCCGAGGCGAACGCGCGCAGCAGGCTGGCCACGCCGGCGGCCAGATCACCCGCTCCGGTGGCGAGCCGCTCGGCGAATTCCGGACTCGGGTCGCGTAACGCCGCGATACCCCGGCACACCGGGCAGATGCAGCATTCTGCCGCACCGGTGGCGAACCCGCCCCGGCCGGACTCGGCGGGCCCGCCGGCCGCCCGCCCGCCGGCACTGTGACCGAGGACACTCGACAGCATCCCACCGACCGGACCCCACGGGCCCGCCCCGGAACCGGACCCAGCGCGAGCCCCGGCCAGCCGGGCCGCCGCGAGCGCCGTGGCGACCAGCCGCTCCGCCTCTTCCCGGGCCGAACCCGGCTCGGTACCCCCCATGGTCGGCTCCTCTACCGTGCCGGGCGTGCCGCAGCAGGTCGCGTCAACGCGCCGCACCGGATTCTTCTACCCGAAGCTTGAGCTGCTTCAACGCCGTATCCATGATCATTTTTTCGGCCTTGCGCCGAAACATGCCCAGCATGCCCACGGAGAGCTCCACCTCCAGGGTGTAGGTCACCGTGGTCGTCCCGTCCGCGTTGCCGACCAGGTCGTACGACCCGTGTTGGGAGCGCTGCATCTTCGAGGGCGCCACCAGGTGCCACTCGATGCGGGTCAGGTCCTCGGAGTACTCGTAGGCGAGCACGTACTCGTCGGCCAGCACCCCGGCGTCGATGGTGAACCGGACCTGGCTGGCGTAGCCGTCCTCGTACTCCTCGACGACCTCGGCCCGGCGCATCGCCTCGGTCCACTCGGGGTAGCGCGCGAAGTCGCAGATCACCGCCGCGACCCGATCCGGTGACGCGCCGATGACGATCGACTGGGTGGAGGAGTCCGCCATGTGGGGGAGGCTACCCGGCGGCGGGCGGGAACGCCCCGGTCCACCCCCGCCACGCGGCGGCCCGTCGCCGACGGACCCGTCCGACGAGCGCCACGCTCGGGCCCGATTCGGGAGGCGGTGCGGGCAACCTCCTACCGCAGTCACCTGGGCGGGCGGGTAGGTTTCGACAGAGCCGACCCGTCCGGGCCCCCGCCCGCCCGGCCAGTGCGAGCACGAGGGAGTGCAGGTGCGCGAGTTCTCCGTTCCGCCGATCGTCACCGTCGGCGACTCGGCCAACCTGACCCAGCCGGTCTGGGACAACGCCGAGGCGGCCCCGGAGGCGGTGCAGTTCGTCCGCCCCGTCCCGTCGGCCGGCGAGGCGGGCGCGGGCCGGGAGGACGTGACGTGCCGGCAGTTCCGCGACGAGGTGGTCGCGGTGGCCCGCGGGCTGGTCGCGGCCGGCGTGTCCCCCGGCGACCGGGTCGCCCTGATGAGCCGCACCCGGTACGAGTGGACCCTGTTCGACTACGCGATCTGGGCGACCGGCGCGGTCACCGTGCCGATCTACGAGACCTCCAGCGCCGAGCAGGCCGCCTGGATCCTGGAGGACTCCGGCGCGGTCGCGGTCGTGGTCGAGAGCACCGCGCACGCCACCCTCGTCGCCGGCGTCCGGGACCGGCTCCCCGAGCTGGCGCAGGTCTGGCAGATCGAGCTGGGTGCGGTCGGCGAGCTAATCGCCGCCGGCGCCCCGGTCGACCCGTTGGAGATCGACCGACGCCGCACGGCGGTCCGGGCCGACGACGTGGCGACCATCATCTACACCAGCGGCACCACCGGCCGCCCCAAGGGCTGCGTGCTGACCCACCGCAACATGTACGCCGACATCGCCAACGCGGTGCCCGTACTGCCGAACCTGTTCCTGCGGCCGGGCGCGTCGACCCTGCTGTTCCTCCCGCTCGCGCACGCCTTCGCCCGGCTCATCCAGATCGGCATGGTGCAGGCTCGGGCCACCATGGCGCACTGCCCCGACACGACGGACCTCATCGGGGCGCTCCAGGAGTTCAAGCCGACCTTCGTGCTCTCGGTCCCCCGGGTCTTCGAGAAGGTCTACAACGGGGCCCGGCAGAAGGCCGAGGCCGACGGCAAGGGGAAGATCTTCGACCGGGCCGAGCAGGTCGCGGTCGCGTACAGCGAGGCCCTGGACAAGCCGGGCGGGCCGGGCCTGGCGCTGCGCGCGCAGCACGCGGTCTTCGACAAGCTGGTCTACCGCAAGTTGCGCGCCGCCCTGGGCGGCCGGTGCCGGGACGCGATCTCCGGCGGCGCGCCGCTCGGCGCCCGGCTCGGCCACTTCTTCCGGGGCATCGGAGTGACCATCTGCGAGGGGTACGGGCTCACCGAGACCTCCCCCGCCGCCGCCGCGAACCTGCCCGACGCCACCCGGATCGGCACCGTCGGCCGCCCGCTGCCCGGCGTGACCGTCCGGATCGACGACGACGGCGAGATCCTGATCTCCGGCGACCTGGTCTTCCGGGGGTACTGGCGCAACGAGGCGGCCACCGCCGAGGCGCTCAGCGCGGACGGCTGGTTCCGCACCGGCGACCTGGGGAAGCTCGACGACGACGGCTTCCTCAGCATCACCGGCCGGAAGAAGGAGATCATCGTGACCGCCGGCGGCAAGAACGTCGCCCCGGCGATGCTGGAGGACCAGGTCCGGGCGCACCCGCTGATCAGCCAGTGTGTCGTGGTCGGCGACCGCCAGCCGTTCATCTCCGCGCTGGTCACCATCGACGAGGAGGCGCTGCCGAAGTGGCTGGCCGCTCACGGCCGCCCGGAGACCACCCCGGTCGCCGACCTGCGCGAGGACGAGGCGCTGCGCGCCGAGGTGCAGGGCGCGGTCGACCAGACCAACCAGTCGGTCTCCAAGGCCGAGGGAATCAAGGTGTTCCGCATCCTGCCGCACGACTTCACCGAGGCCACCGGCGAGCTCACCCCGTCGCTGAAGGTCAAGCGGCAGACCGTGCACAAGACGTACGCGGCGGAAATCGCCGACATCTACCGGCGCTGACTACGATCCGTCACGTGCCAGCCTCCTCGACACCCGTCCGGCCGCCCACGCAGCCGCTCGCCACCGCCGCGCGCCTGGTCATGCTCGCGCTGGTGGCCGTCCTCACCTTCCTCGCTACCCGCGACGTCGGGCAGCTCTGGTGGATCGCCCTGCTCGGAGCCGCCGGCCTGCCCGCCGTCCTGGCCCCCCAGCACCGGCTGCTCGGCCCGCTCAGCCGCTTCGCCGAGGTCGTGGTGCTGGGGCTGGCCGCCAGCCAGGTCGCCGCCGTCACCACCCTCGACGGCGCCGCCGGCGGGCTGGGCGCCTCGGCCGTGCTGGCGTACCTCGCCGTCCCGGTGACCGTGACCGCGCTGCGCCGCCGGTTCCGCGAGGGCGCGGCGCTGCTCGCCGTCTGCGCCGCCACCCTGCTGATCAGCGCCGCGCTCACCGGGGTAGACGGCGGCCGGCAGCTCGGCCAGCCGGGGTACCTCGCGGTCTGCGCCCAGTGGCTGATCCTGGCCGGGCTCGGGCTCTACACGGCCGGCACCCTGCACCGGGTGATGCGGGTCCGCGGCGAGGGCAAGCCCCAGCCGTACGCCGAGGCCACCCGGCTGCTGACCCAGCTCCGCACGGTCGCCCGGCAGCTTCCCGGTGCCACCCTCGACCCGGGCGGCATCTCCGAGCACCTGCTGGAGGAGTTGCGCACCGTGGCCCGGGCCGAACGGGCGGCGGTGCTCTCGGCCAGCGGCGGCGGGCGGCTGGTGGTGCTCGCCCAGGTGGGCGTGGACCGGGTCGACTGGGAGACCACGCTCGACGCGGACTCGGCGATCGCCGACGCCTGGGCCAGCCAGCAGCCGCAGACCGCGAGCCGCTCGCAGGCCCGCTCGCACACCGGCGGCGACGTGTCGGCGCTGATCGTGCCCCTGGTAGCCGGCGTCCGCACGATCGGCATGCTGGTGATGGAGGCGGACGCCGCGCAGGCGTACCCGCCGCCGGTGGTGTCCCGGGTGACGGCGCTGACCCGCCCGGCCGCGCTGCGGCTGGAGGCCGCCCTGCTCTTCGACGAGGTGCGTTCGCTGGCCACCAACGAGGAGCGGCAGCGGCTGGCGCGGGAGATCCACGACGGGGTCGCCCAGGAACTGGTCATGGTCGGGTACGGCATCGACAACGCCCTGGCCACCGTCTTCGAGGACGCCGACGAGACCGCCGAGTCGCTGCGCCAGCTGCGCCACGAGGTGACCCGGGTGATCACCGAGCTGCGGCTGAGCCTGTTCGAGCTGCGCAGCGAGGTGGACCGGCAGGGCGGCCTGGCCGCCGCGATCGCCGAGTACGCCCGCACCGTCGGCGCGTCCGGTGGGCTGCGGGTGCACCTGTCGCTGGACGAGTCGACCGCCCGGCTGCCCGCCGCGACCGAGGCGGAACTCCTGCGCATCGCCCAGGAGGCGGTCACCAACGCGCGCAAGCACGCCGGGGCGTCGAACCTGTGGGTCACCTGCGAGGTGGACCCGCCGTACGCGCAGATCGAAGTGTCGGATGACGGTCACGGCATCGGTGACCAGCGGCCGGACGGGCACTACGGCCTTGCGATCATGGCCGAGAGGGCGGAACGTATCCGGGGCCGGTTGGAGATCAGGCCGCGGCAACCCAGCGGCACGACCGTGGCCGTGGTTCTCGGCTCCTCGCCCCGGCGCGATAGGGTGCGCGGCAACGCGGCAGCAGCAGAAGGGGAGTAACCCGAGGATGACCACAAGCCCGACACCGGCGACCCGCACCAAGGTCCTCCTCGTCGACGATCACGACCTGATCCGCAAGGGACTTCGGCACGCCTTCGAGCGGGACCGGCAGTTCGAGGTCGTCGGCGAGGCCGCCACGGCGGCGGAGGGGGTCCGGCAGGCCGGCGCCCTCCAGCCCGATGTGGTGATCATGGACCTGCGACTGCCCGACGGCAGTGGCCTGGAGGCAACCCGCGCGCTGCGCAAGTCCAGCGCTTCGATGGGCATCGTCGTGCTCACCATGTACGCCGGCGACGACCAGCTCTTCGGCGCCCTGGAGGCCGGGGCGAGCGCGTTCGTGCCCAAGACGGCCCCGGCCGACGAGGTGGTGGCCGCCGCCCGGCATGCCGCCTCCTCGCCGAGCGCGTTCACCGCGGCCGACCTGGCCGAGGCGATGAAGCGGCGGCTCGCCCCGTCCGGGCCGCAGCTCTCCCCCCGGGAGGGCCAGGTGCTGCGGCTGCTCGCCGACGGCATGAGCGTGGCGGGCATCGCCAAGCAGCTCTTCGTCAGCGAGTCGACGGCCAAGACGCACATCTCGAAGCTCTACGAGAAGCTGGGCGCGGCCAACCGGGCGCAGGCGCTGATGACGGCGCTGCGGCTCGGCCTGCTCGAGGCGCCGGACGCCCCGAAGTTCTGACCGCTTCCCCGTCCGACCGGCAGTCGCCGGCCGGGGGTTTCCGCGACGGCCGTAGGGTCCGGTCAACGGGACCGCCCGACCGGCCGGTCGGGCGGGGAGCGGCCCTGTCTGGTCACCCGTGTGGCTGGCGGGGCAGAATACCCGGATGACCCGCGCGGGACGACGTGTTCCGCGTCGTTGACAAAGGGGTAGGGCATGCAGCGGCCGGACTGGGCACCCGACACCATCGACATCGAGCGCCCCAGCGTGGCCCGCATGTACGACTACTACCTCGGCGGCTCGCACAACTTCGCCGCCGACCGGGCCGCCGCGCGGGCGATGGTGGACGCGGTGCCCGAGGCGCCGCTGATGGCCCAGGCGAACCGGGCGTTCCTGCGCCGGGCGGTGCACTTCCTCGCCGAGGCCGGGATCCGCCAGTTCCTCGACATCGGCTCCGGGATCCCGACGGTCGGCAACGTGCACGAGATCGCCCAGCGGATCGACCCCGCCTCCCGGGTGGTCTACGTCGACGTCGACCCGGTGGCGGTGGCGCACAGCCGGGAGATCCTCAGCGGCAACAACCGGACCGCTGTGGTCCAGGAGGACCTGCGCCACCCCGAACGGATCCTGACCCACCCCGACATCACCGGGATGCTGGACCTGTCGCAGCCGGTCGCGGTGATGATCGTGGCGGTGCTGCACTTCATCCCGGACTCCGACCGGCCGGCGGAGATCCTGCGGACGCTGCGCGAGGCGCTGGCGCCGGGCAGCTACCTGGTGCTCTCCCAGGCCAGCGACGAGGACCGCCACGACACCGGGGAGCGCGCGGAGGCCGAGGCGGTCTACCGCCGCACCGACAACCCGTTGTTCATCCGCAGCCGCGCCGAGCTGACCTCCCTCTTCGACGGCTTCGAGCTGGTCGACCCGGGAGTCGGCTGGGTGCCGCAGTGGCGTCCCGAGACACCGGAGAGCGCGGAGGACGCCGAGCAGGCGGTCTTCATGGGCGGCGTCGGGCGGCTCGGTGGGTAAGCGGTCCGACGGCCCGGCGGGTCCGAGGTCGTTCGCCTCGTATCCGGGGCCGCTCGCTCCGCGCCCGGGGCACCTCACCCCGTATCCCGGGGCCTTCGCCCGGGCCTGGGCGAAGGCGGTCTCCGGCACCAGCTACCTGCCGATGGCCCAGGCCCAGTTGGAGGCGCTGCTGCAACGGTTCACCGATCGGCTGGCCGAGGCACTGGTGGCCGAGCCGTTCGACCTGCGGGTCGGCCACCAGGTCGGGGCGGAGCTGGTCGAGTCGCACATCGCCTCCGCCGAGGGGTTGGGCCGCACGATCGAGGTCGTGCAGCTCCGGCTGCTGCGCGACCTGGGGCTGGTCGGCGAGGACGTCGAGGACCGGCTGGCCCGGCTGCTGGCCACCGTGGCCACCGGCTACGCCCGGGCACTGCGGGGGCGCACGCTGGACGAGCAGGAGTCCATCCGCCGGGCCGCGATGGTGGCCCGGGCGCAGGCCGAGCGGGCGCTGCGCGACAGCGAGGCCCGGTTCCGGCACCAGGCCACCCACGACCCGCTGACCGACCTACCCAACCGCATCCTGTTCACCGAGCGGCTCGCCGCCGCGATCGACGCCCCGGGCCGGGGCGCCGACCGGGTCGGGGTGTGCTTCCTCGACCTGGACCGCTTCAAGGTGGTCAACGACTCCCTCGGCCACCAGGTCGGCGACCGGCTGCTGGTCTCGGTCGCCGACCGGCTGCGCCGGGCGCTCGACGAGCATCTGGTCGCCCGCCTCGGCGGTGACGAGTTCGTCATCCTGGTCGAGCGGACCGCCTGCACCGACGACGTGGTGAAGGTGGCCGAGGCGGCGCTCGCCGCGGTCGGCGAGCCGGCCCTGGTCGACGGGCACGAGCTGACCGTGTCGGCGAGCATCGGCATCGTCGAACGCCCGGTGGCCGGGACCACCCCCGTCGACCTGATGCGCGCCGCCGACGCCACGCTGCACTGGGCCAAGGCCGCCGGGGGCGCCCGCTGGTCGCTGTACGACGCCGACCGCAACCGCCGGGAGCTGGCCCGGTACGCGCTCTCCGCGGCGATCCCTGCGGCCCTGGAGCGGGGTGAGTTCTACCTGGACTACCAGCCGCTTACCTCGCTGTGCGACGGCACCGTGCTCGGCGCCGAGGCCCTGGTCCGCTGGCGGCATCCCGCGCTCGGCGAGCTGCGCCCGGACAGCTTCATCGGGTTGGCCGAGGAGACCGGCTTGATCGTCCCGCTCGGCGGCTGGGTGCTCGCCGAGGCGTGCCGGGAGGCGGCGACCTGGTCCGAGCCGGGGGGTGCCGCGCCGTTCGTCAGCGTCAACCTGGCGGTGCGGCAGGTGCACCGGCCCGACCTGGTGCACCTGGTGCGCGCCGTGCTCGACCGCACCGGCCTGCCGCCCGAGCGGCTCCAGCTGGAGGTCACCGAGAGCACCATGATGAGCGCCGTCGAGGAGCCGGTGCGCGCCCTGCGGGTGCTGGCCGACCTCGGCGTGCGGATCGCCATCGACGACTTCGGCACCGGCTACTGCAACCTGGCGTACCTGCGCGATCTTCCGGTGACCGAGCTGAAGGTGGCCGGGGATTTCGTGGCCGGGCTGCGGGCCCCCGCGGACGACCCGACCAGCCGCACCGACGAGCGGATCCTCGCCTCGCTGGTCTCGCTGGCGCACGCGCTGGACCTGACCGTCACCGCCGAGGGGGTGGAGACCGCCGGGCAGGCCGACCGGCTGCGTGCCATCGGCTGCGACGCCGCCCAGGGCTGGCACTTCGGCCGACCCGCACCGCCGCCGCCCTCCTGGGGCACCTGACCCCCGACCGGGACGTCGGCCCGAACGGGCAGCGGCCAGCCGAACACGGCGGCCTGCCGAGGGGCGGCGGTCAGCCGGCGAGGAGGGTGGCCATCCGGGCGGCCTGGGTCTCCCAGCGCCACTCCCGCTCCACCCAGGCCCGGCCGGCCGCGCCGAGCTGCCGGGCCAAATCCCGGTCGGCGAGCAGGGTGGCCACCCGGTCGGCGAGCTGGGCGACGTCGTGGCCGGAGACGACGTACCCGGTCTCGCCCTCGCGGACGGCGTCGGGCGCGCCCCCCGAGTCGCCCGCCACCACCGGCAGGCCGGTCGCGGACGCCTCCAGGTAGACGATGCCGAGCCCTTCTACGTCCAGGCCCCGGTTGCGGGTGCGGCAGGGCATGGCGTAGACGTCACCGGCGGCGTAGTGGGCGGGCAGGTCCCCCGAGGGCACCGAGCCGGTGAAGACCACGTCCCGCTCGACGCCCGTCTGCCGGGCCAGCTTCTCCAGGGTGTCCCGGTACGGCCCGCCGCCGACGACCAGCAGCGCCGCGTCCGGCACCCGGCGGCGGATCGCCGGCAGGGCGCGGATCAGCATGTCCTGGCCCTTGCGTGGCACCAGGCGGGAGACGCAGACCACCACCGGCCGGTCGGCCAGCCCGAGCCGGGCCCGGACCGGCTCGCCGTCGACCGACGGGTGATACGTCTCGACGTCCACGCCGGGCGCCAACCGGTGCAGCTCGGTCACCCCGTGCAGCGCCCGCTCCAGCCGGACCCGGGTGTACTCGCCGAGGTAGGTCACCACGTCCGCGCCCCGGCCGATCCGGCGCAGCGCGGCCCGGGCCACGGGCAGAGCCGCCCAGCCCACCTCGTGCCCGTGAGTCAGGGCCACCACGCGGCGGACGCCGGCACGGCGGCGCAGCCCGGCGGCGAGCAGCCCGAGCGGGGCCGCCGCGCCGAACCAGACGGTGTCGCAGTCGTGCTCGCGGGCCAGCCGGGCGGCCCGGCGGGCGACCAGCGGGGTGGGCAGCAGCACCCGGGTGCGCTCCCGGACGACCTCGAACGGCTGGTCGGCGTCGAACTTCTCCGCCCCCCGCCAGCTCGACGCGTAGACCACCACGGATCCGGTGGGCTGGCGGACGGCGAGGTTGTGCACGAAGGACTGGATGCCGCCCGCGCGGGGCGGGAAGTCGTTGGTGATCAGCAGCGTGCGGCTCATCGGCCGGTCTCCCTGGCGTAGGCGCGGGCGGCGGCCATCCGCTCGACCGTGGACGGGTGCGACGCCGAGTAGAGGTACTCCCAGCGGGGCGGATCGGGATCGGCCAGGTTCACCCCGGCCAGGCGGCGCTGCATCGCCTCGAAGGTCGCCGGGTCGCCGGTGAGGGCGAGGGCGTGCGCGTCGGCCCGGACCTCGACCCGGCGGGACACCAGCGCCTGGACCGGGGCGGTCACCAGCCCGGCCACCGTGACCAGCGCGATCAGCAGCGGGAACGCGCGCGGCTCGGCGATCGAGTCGACGCCGGCCAGGCGCAGCAGCGGGCCGGCCGAGCCGAGCAGGTAGAGCACGACCACGGCCAGCGCGGCGCCCAGCGCCCCGGTCAGCGTGCCCGTCCACACGTCCCGGTCCTTGGCGTGCCCCAGCTCGTGCGCGACGACGCTGGTCACCTCGGCCGGGGTGGCCTCGCGCAGCAGGGTGTCGTAGACGACGACCCGGCGGGTCGGCCCGAGCCCGGAGACGTACGCGTTGACCGCGCGGGTACGCCGGGACGCGTCGGCGACCAGCACGTCGCGCACCGGCACCCCGTCGCGGGCCGCCATGCCCATCAGCTCGGTGCGCAGCGGGCCCTGCTCCATCGGGGTGAACCGGTTGAACACCGGCTCCACCAGCACCGGCAGCACGAACGACAGCAGCACCACCAGCCCGGCCGCGCCGGCCGCGCCGAACGCCCACCACCAGCGCGGGGCGAGCCGGGTCACGGTGTAGAAGCCGAGCAGCGCGAGCGCGCCGATCACGGCGCTGACCGCGTACGACTTGAGCAGGTCGGCCGTCCAGCCGGCCCAGCCCTGGGTGCTCAGCCCGTACCGGGTGAGGATCGTCTGCCGCCAGGCGGCGAGGGGCAGGGTGAGCAGGTCGGCGACGAGCACCACGGCCAGCCCGCCGAGCACCGCCTGGGCGATCCAGTGACCGCCGAACGGGCGCCCTGCCAGCTCCACGAGGCGACTGCCCAGCGGGGTGAGCCCGAGCGCCACGGCCACCAGCAGCCCGAGGGCGAGACCGGCCCAGCCGGCGGGGCGCAGCGCGGCCCGGAACTCCCGGCTGTGGGCGACCTGGTCGACGGGCAGGTCCCGCAGCGCGGCGAGCTGGTCGGCGCGCGGGGCCGGCGGCCGGTGCCACGGCACCAGCAGGGCGCCGGCGACGAGCAGTGCCAGGGCCAGCCCGGCGAGGGTGAGCACCGCCCAGCCGCGTGGCGTCATCCCGCCACCCCGGCCACCACCAGGCCCCGGGCCGGCGGAACACGGGCCAGCACGTGGCCGGGCGCGGCGGGCACCGCCGGTGGGCAGGTCGGCGTCGCGTCGCGCGCACCGCCGTCGCGTCGTACCCGCGTCATGCCACTCCTCCCGCCGTGAGCGCCCATCCTATGGCCCGACGGACGCGGGGCCTCCCTGGGCGGCGGTCGGCGGCGGTCGCCCGACCGGGCCGCACCCCGACCGGCGGCGGGCGGGCGGTTACGCCACCCGGCGGCGGGCCGGGCGGGGGCGGGGCGCCCGGGTGGGCGCGGCGGGCGGGAGCACCTCGACGTCGAAGCCGGCCCGGGCGAACACCTCGATCGCCCGGTGCTCGGCGGCGCCGAGCTCGCCCCCGGGCCCGTCGGCCTCGAACAACGCGGTCACCAGGCAGCCGGAGCAGCCCGCGCCCCGGATCACGCACCTGTCGCAGTCGATCAGCATCGTTCCTCCTGAAGCGATGCGTCGGCGGCGGGCGGAACCGACCTGGCCGACCACGTCGTCGCCCAGGTCGCCGTCGTCGCCGCCGGCCACCGTCGGTCATCCCGACGCTACGGCAGGGGTACGACAGAATCGGACAACCAACTCGCTACGCCCCAGATCCGAGCAAGCACCCCGGATCAGGAACGGGCCAGCCGGCGCAGCAGCGAGTCGGCACCCAGCGGGTACGCGCCGTGCCGGCGCACCCCGTCGGCGACCTCCCGGTCGGAGGAGACCACCACCACCGGCCGGCCGGCCGGCTCGGCCCGGACCAGCCGCCGGATCAGCTCGTCGGCGGTCTCGCCCTTGCGGGAGAAGAGCACCCGCACGCCGCGCGGGGTGGGCGGCAGGCCGTGCATCCGCTCCGCGCCGTCGAAGACGACGGTGACCTCGTCACCGGTCTGGGCCGCGATCCCGCCCAACCCGGTGATCAGCCGCTTGCGCTGCTGTTCCAGGGACATCTCGCCGAAGCCGCGTTTGGTCACGTTGTAGCCGTCGACCACCAGGTGCGCCTTGGGCAGCGCGAGGAGCTGGTCGAGGCGGGCCGGGTCGTCGGTGTCGCGGGCCCGGGTGGCGGCGCCGGCCGGGGTGGGCGTCGACCGGTCCGCGAAGGCGTCGGCGACGAAGTCGGCGGGGAGCTGGTCGACCGGGTCCAGCGCCAGCTCGCGGCGCAGCCCGACGGCGGCCTGCCCGATCGTCTCCAGCAGCAACCACAGCCTCGCGTCGTCGACCGAGCGGGCCTCCTTCGCGCTGACCCGCGCCACGCCGGCCGCCGCCTCGGCATCGGCCAGCCGGGCCCGGGCGCGGCGCAGCTCGGCGTCCGCGTCGGCCGCGGCCCGGGTGGCCCGACCCCGCTCGGTGGCCAGCAACTCGCCGGCCTTGCGCTCCCGGGCCTGGGTCTCCCGCAGGGTACGGGCGAGCTGGCGGCTCTCCTCGCGGAGCTGGCCGAGCTCCTCGCGGACCCGGGCCAGCTCGTCGCGGAGCTTGTCGGCCTCCACCCGGGCCACTGCCCGGTCGTGCTCGGCCCGGCCGGCCCGCTGCTCGGCCTCACGTATCAGCTCGTCGACGACGGCCTTGTCCGCCTCGGCCCGCACCGCCGCGCCGCTGGCCTCGATCAGATCGCGCCAGCCCCGGGGCCGGGCCAGGTACGCCAGGGCGGCCACCTCGACCGGATCGGCGGCGGCCGGGGCGGTGCCCTCGACCACGGCCGCGCCGAGGTCGCCGGCGTCGGCGAGCACCCGGGTGGTGATCCGCTGCCGGAACAGCGGGTCGGCGGCGAGTTGGGCGGCGATCACCGAGGCGCCGAGCCGGGCCCGGCGGTTGGGGGCGAACTTGGCCACCCGGCGCAGCGGCACCGGCACCTCGTCGCCGGGCAGGACCGGCAGCACGGCGGCGGTGAGCGCGACGATCCGCTGGCGTACCGGCTCCGGCAGTGTCGGCTCCGGCTCCCCGGCGGGCGGCTCCGTCAGGCCGGGACGCGACGGGTCGGGCTCGCGCGGCAGGTCGGACGTGCGGTCGGTGTCCGGGGAGTCCTCACCGGGGTGACGCATGGCACCGGCCGACACCTCCCCCGGGAGGTTGTCGTCGTGGGGCTCGGTGAGGGGCATGTGGCAAGTCTCCCACCGCGACCGGGCCCACCGCCCGGTGGTGAGCCGATCTCTCATCCTAGACCGGTGACCACGCGTGGGGCCGCTGATGCGGGAGTGTCGCACCCGCGGACTAGCGTGCCGCGGGTGGCACGAGAGGAGTACGTCCAGCAGGCGCTGGCCGGTCTGGACCGGGCCGCCGGCGACGGGGTGGACCCGGCCCTGCCGCTGTACGCGACGACCTTCGTGGTGGTTGACCTGGAGACCACCGGCGGCGCGCCGGACGGCGGCGGGATCACCGAGATCGGCGCGGTCAAGGTGCGCGGCGGCGAGGAGCTGGGGGTGCTGGCCACCCTGGTGAACCCGGGCGTGCCGATCCCGCCGTTCATCACCGTGCTGACCGGGATCACCCAGGCCATGTTGATCCCCGCCCCGCCGATCGAGCAGGTGCTGCCGAGCTTCCTGGAGTTCATCACCGACGCGGTGCTGGTCGCCCACAACGCCCCCTACGACGTCGGCTTCCTCAAGGCGGCCTGCGCGCGGCACGGCTACCGCTGGCCCAACCCCCGGGTGCTGGACACCGCGGCGCTGGCCCGCCGGGTGCTCACCCGCGACGAGGTGCCCAACCGCAAGTTGGGCACCCTGGCGGCGTACTTCCGCACCGCCACCCAGCCCACCCACCGGGCCCTCGACGACGCCAAGGCCACCGTCGACGTGCTGCACGGGCTGATCGCCCGGCTGGGTGGGCACCGGGTCGACACGGTCGGCGAGGCGATCGAGTTCGCCCGGGCGGTCACCCCGACCCAGCGGCGCAAGCGGCACCTCGCCGACGGGCTGCCGAAGGTCCCCGGGGTCTACATCTTCCGGGCCGCCGACGACCGGCCGCTCTACATCGGCACCTCCGGCGACATCGCCACCCGGGTGCGCAGCTACTTCACCGCCGCCGAGAAGCGGGCCCGGATCTCCGAGATGCTCGCCGCCGCCGAGCGGGTGGAGGCCGTCGAGTGCGCCCACTCGCTGGAGGCGGAGGTCCGCGAGCTGCGGCTGATCGGCGCGCACGCGCCGCCGTACAACCGGCGGTCGAAGTATCCCGAGCGGATGGTCTGGCTCAGGCTCACCGACGGGCCGTACCCCCGGTTGTCGGTGGTCCGGTCGCTGGCCCCCGGCGACGATGCCTACCTGGGGCCCTTCAGCTCCCGGCGGGCGGCCGACCTGGCCGCCGCCGGCTTCCACGACGCCGTGCCGCTGCGTCAGTGCACGCACCGGCTGTCGCTGCGCACGGTAACCCCGGCCTGCGCGCTGGCCGAGCTGGGTCGCTGTCCGGCGCCCTGCGAGCACCGGATCACCCCGCAGGAGTACGACGACCGCGCCGTCGCGCCGTTCCGCACCGCCACGGCCGGCGACCCCGGGTCCGTGGTGGACGCCCTGCTGGCCCGGGTCGAGGCGCTGGCGGCCGACCAGCGCTACGAGGAGGCGGCCGTGGTGCGCTCGCGGCTCGCCGCGGTGCTGCGCGCGACGGTACGGATGCAGCGGCTTGCCGCGCTGGCCGGCATCGCCGAGCTGGCCGCCGCCCGCCCGGCCGCCCGGGGCGGCTGGGAGCTGGCCCTGGTCCGGCACGGCCGGCTGGCCGGCGCCGGGGTCTCCCCGCCCGGCGTCCACCCGCGGCCGACGCTGAACGCGATCCGGGCGACGGCCGAGACGGTCCCGCCCGGGCACGGCCCGGTGCCCCGGGCCTCCGCCGAGGAGTCGGAGCGGATCCTGTCCTGGCTGGAGCGACCCGAGACCCGGTTGGTGGAGATGTCCTCCGGCTGGGCGTCCCCGGCTGCCGGGGCGGGCCGATTCCGTGACCTGCTCAGCAAGGCCGAGGGCGCCTCGTCCCACCAACTCTCGACCGAACGCCCATGACCAAGTGACCGATCGGACGACCCCGCCTCGCTTAGGCTGTTAAGGAAGTGCAGTACTGCCCGTTTCGTGGGCCTGCTCCCGGTTGCCGGTGCCCGGCTGTCGTGGAGCCGGGGTTAGGAGGTGTCCCTCGTGGACGTCGACGCCGGACACGGCGCCGCCCTGGGGGGCGCGCTCCCGACCCAGCCGGGTGAACTGCCCCTGGCCCGTCGGCTGCGGTCGTTGCTGAGCTGGCCGAGCACCGAGACAGATCCGGTCACCCATCTCGTCCGCACCCACCGGGCGATCCACACCGGCACCGATCCGTCGGTGCTGCGCCGGGCGTACACGATCGCGGAGAACATGCACCGCGGCCAGTTCCGCAAGAGCGGCGAGCCGTACATCACCCACCCGCTGGCGGTCGCCCAGATCTGCGCGGAGCTGGGCATGGATCCCACCACCCTGGTCGCCGCGCTGCTGCACGACACGGTGGAGGACACCCGCTACACCCTCCAGGCCCTGGCCGAGGACTTCGGCGGCGAGGTGGCCCACCTGGTCGACGGGGTGACCAAGTTCGACAAGGCGTTCTACGGCAAGGCCGCCGAGGCGGAGACCACCCGGAAAATGATCATCGCGGCCGGCAAGGACGTCCGGGTGCTGATCATCAAGCTGGCCGACCGGCTGCACAACATGCGCACCCTCGGGGTCCGCTCGGCCGCCTCGCGGGAGCGCATCGCCCGCAAGACGCTGGAGGTGCTGGTCCCGCTCTGCGACCGGCTCGGCATCCAGACCCTCAAACGCGAGCTGGACGACGTGGTGCTGCTGCACCTGGAGCCCGACGAGCACGCCCGGATCGCCCGGTTCGTGCACGACCGGCCCGGCTGGGACGCGTACCTCGGCGAGGTGGTCGCCAAGGCGAAGGTGGCGCTGCGCCGCAGCCGGGTCGACGCGCAGGTGGCCCCCCGCCCCCGGCACCTCTACTCGATCTGGAAGGACACCGTCGCCGGCAGCCACGGCACCCCGTACGACCTGCCCCGGATCGTGATCGTGGTGGACGGTCCGGCGACCGACTGCTACGCGGCCCTCGGCGCGGTGCACGGCCTCTGGCGGCCCGCACCCGGCCGGTTCAAGGACTTCATCGCCTCCCCCAAGAACAACCTCTACCGTTCGCTGCACACCAGCGTGTGCGGCCCGAAGAACCGCACGGTCGAGGTGCTGATCCGCACCGAGGAGATGCACCGCGCCGCCGAGTACGGCATCGCCGCCGACTTCCGGTTCCCCCGCACCGCCGGGGCCGCCGCCCGCGCCCAACAACTCGACTGGCTGCGCCGGGTGCTCGACTGGGAGCAGGAGGCCGCGGACCCGGCGCAGTTCCTCCAGTCGCTGCGCTGCGACCTGGCCGAGGCGCAGGTCCAGGTGGTGACCGAGGGCCGGCAGGTGGTCCTCCCCGCCGGGGCGACCCCGGTGGACGTGGCGTACGAGCTGGGCTCCGACCGGGGCGACCGCTGCCTGGCGGCCCGGATCAACGGCCGGCTCGCCCCGCTCTCCTCCGAACTGGACGAGGGCGACGTGGTGGAGATCTTCACCGAGACCGACGCCGAGACCGGCTTCGAGGCGGACGTCGCCCCGCGCGGCCCCCGCAAGGAGTGGCTCGGCTTCGTGAAGTCCCCGCACGCCCAGATGCAGATCAACCGGTGGTTCGCCGAGCACACCGAGCCGGGCATCTCGATCGCCGACAAGGTCCGCCTCGGCCGGGCCACCATCGGGCTGGCGCTGCGCAAGCACAACCGGGGGCTGGCCAGCGACCTGCCGCTGCTGCGGCTGTCGGAGGAACTGGGCTACCCGGACCTGGAGACCATGCTGGTGGCGGTCTTCGACCGGGTCATCGAGCCCGACGCGGTCGTGCTCCAGCTCATCGACCTGGTCGACCATCGGCACTGACCGTTCTCCCCCCGGTGGCCGGCCCGCCCCCCACCGGCCACTAACCTGGACCCATGATCCCCCGCTCCCGCGCCACCGGACGGGCCTTCGCCTATCAGGTCTTCTACCGGCTGCCCGTGTCGGTGCGGCGCCGGCTCGTCCGGCTCGCCACGCCGAAGTACATCGTCGGGGCGGTCACCCTGGTCCGTGACGCCGAGGCCACCGGCCCCGGCCGCCTGCTGCTGCTGCGCCAGCCGCCGGGACACAGTTGGACGCTCCCGGCCGGGCTGCTGCAACGCGGCGAGAACCCGATCGTCGGCGCGGCGCGCGAGCTGTTCGAGGAGTCCGGGGTCCGGCTCGCCCCGGACCGGCTCCGCCCGGCGGTGCCGAACGCGCTGGTGCACGCCAAGGGCTGGGTGGACATGGTCTTCGAGGCCGAGGTCCCGGCGTCGACCACGGAACTCAAGGTCGACGGCGCCGAGGTCTACGAGGCCGCCTGGCACCCGCTGGACGACCTGCCCCGACTGAGCCGGGCGACGGCGAACCTGCTCGGGTACTACGGCATCGGGCCGCGGGCCGGCGAGCTGCCGCCGCCCCGCCCGACGGCGTGACCGCCCCGACGTCCGGCGGGGGCGGCCCGGAGGTCTGCGCGGTGGTGCTCGCCGCGGGCGAGGGGACCCGGCTGCGCCCGCTGACCGAGCGGCTGCCCAAGGCGCTCTGCCCGGTCGGCAACACCCCACTGCTGGACCGGGCGCTGGCCCGGCTGGCCGGGCTCGGCCTCACCGGCCCGGCCCGCGTCGCGGTGAACGCCTGCTACCTCGGCGACCAGGTGGTCGCGCACGTCGGCGGCCGGGCCCACCTGTCGGTCGAGCCCGGCGACCCGCTCGGCACGGCCGGCGGCGTGGCGAACCTGCGGGACTGGATCGCCGGCCGGGGCGTGCTGGTCGGCAACGCCGACGCGTACCTGGCGGATCCGGCCGCCGCGCCGGGCCCGGACGTCGCCGCGCTGCTGGCCGGCTGGGACGGCGAGACCGTGCGCCTGCTCGGTCGGCCCGCCGACGATCCGGCCGCCCCCGGCACCTTCGACGGCCACCGGTTCGTCGGCTTCTCGCTGCTGCCCTGGCGGCTGGTGCGGGGCCTGCCCGTCGAGCCGGGCGACCTGGTCCGGGCGGTGTGGCGGCCGGCCGAGGCGGCCGGGGCGCTGACCGTGGTGCCGTACCGGGGCACCTTCTACGACACCGGCACCCCGGCGGACTACCTGGCGGCGAACCTGCACGCCGCGGGCGGCGGCAACCTGGTCGACCCGAGCGCCACGGTCACCGGTCGGTGCCGGGAGTCGGTGGTGGGCGCGGGGGCGACGGTGCGGGGCGAGGTGACCCGGTCGGTCCTCTGGCCGGGAGCCGAGGTGGGTGCCGCAGAGCGCCTGACCGGGGTGGTCCGCGCGCCGGGGGGCCTGACCGTCCCGGCCGCGCCTCGCTGAGGGTGTCCCGCCGGCAGCGTCCCGTCGCGGCCCGCCGGTCCCGGTCCGGGCGGACCGGGCGGCCTCTAGCATGGTGATCGACGCCGACCGGCGGGAGTGGACGCACGACGAAGGAGCGGACCCGTGATCACCGCGATCGTACTGATCGACTGCGCCACCGACTCGATCCCCGAGGTGGCCGAGAACCTGGCCAACCTGCCCGGGGTCAGCGAGGTCTACTCCGTGGCCGGGCACGTCGACCTGATCGCCGTCGTGCGGGTCCGGGAGTTCGACGAGATCGCCCAGGTGATCGCCGGCAGCATCTCCAAGGTTCCCGGCGTGTTGGGCACGGAGTCGCACATCGCCTTCCGGGCGTACTCCCGGCACGATCTGGAGGAGGCGTTCGCCATCGGCCTGGCCAGCGCGGACTGACCCGCCCCACGCACGCGCGGTAGCCGGCCCACCGGTCGGTGGGCCGGCTACCGGCGGTGCTACGACGTCAGCTCACGCTCGGAACCGGCGTCTCGGTGTTCTCCGGGGTCGGCGACTCGGTGGTGGTGCCGCCCGGGGCCGGGGCCTCGGTGGTGCCGCCCGGAGCCGGCGTCGTGGCGCTGCCACCCGGGCTGGGCGTGCCGCTGGCGCTGGTCTGCGGGACCGGGACGCCCAGGGTCTGGGCCAGGGCCACCAGCGCGTCGTAGTGCGCCTGGAGCACCGGCAGGGCGTTCTGGGCCAGCTGGACCACCGACTGCTCGGAGCCCTGCGAGATCTCGGTCTGGGTGGCCTGGATGGCCTGGACGTGGCCGGCCAGCTCGGCGGTCACCCACGCCTTGTCGAACTCGGCGCCGCTGAGGTTCTTCAGCCTGTCGATGACCTCCTGCTGGTCTGTGGTCGGCGCGTCCGGCAACTGGACGTTGAGCTGCTGCGCGGTGCTCTGCACCGTCTGGTCCAGCTGGGTGTGGTCCGTGACGAACTGCGCACCAAGGTCCTTGACCTGCTGGTTCTGGCCCTTGTCCTGCGCCAGCTTCCCGGTTTCCATCTCCGCCAGGTTCACCTGGTGCAGCGCCTGCAGGTACTGGGTGTCCTGCGTCGACGGCTGTGCCGCGGCCTGCGCCGCCGCCGCGGGTACCAGCCCGACCACCACCAGGGCGGCGAGCAGTCCGAGGCGTTTGAGACCCAACATCTTTCCCCCCCTTTTTTCGTTGGACCGCACGGATACCCGGCTGACCCGGATTAACCCTGCCGGTTCCGCATCCACCGCTCGTGCGGCGCCGGGGGCACCTCCGGCGGTCGGCGGCCACCGGAGGGCGAAAAACGGACGTGGCGCCCGCCGGAGGGATCCGGCGGGCGCCACGCTTGCGTTGTCTCGGGCGGGTCAGCGGCGGCTCTCGCCGCTGCCGACCTCCTCCCGTTCCGGCCGGGGCTCGACCGGCGGGTGCCCCGGCGAGACCGGCGCCTCGGCCGGCTTCTCGATCGGGTAGAAGAAGCCCCGGATGGCCGGCCCGAGGGCACCGAGCCGGTTCATCTTCTTGGGCACCACCCAGCCGACGTAGTCCAGTTCGCCGTGGCCGTCGTGGCCCGCCGCGGTGAGCGGCTGGTGGACCTCCTCGAACCGGCCGTCCGGCAGCCGCCGGATGATGCCGGTCTCCACACCGTGGGCCAGCACCTCCCGGTCGTGCTGCTGCAGACCCAGGCAGAGCCGGTACGTCACGTAGTACGCCAGCGGCGGGAGGACCAGCAGGCCGATCCGGCCCGCCCAGGTCATCGCGTTCAGGCTGATCTGGAACTTGTCCGCGATCACGTCGTTGGCGCCCGAGAGGGTGAGCACGACGTAGAACGCCACTGCCATCGCGCCGATCGCGGTCCGCTCCGGGGCGTCCCGGGGGCGCTGGAGCAGGTTGTGGATGCGGGTGTCCTTGAGCCGGCGGGCCTCCACGAACGGGTAGAGCGTGGAGAGGCCGACCAGGATGCCCGGCAGCACGACCGTGGGCCAGAACAGCGGCGGGATGACGTACCCGTCGCCGATCGGGATGTTGATCTCCCACGCCGGCATGAGTCGGGTGGAGCCGTCGAGGAACATGACGTACCAGTCGGGCTGGCTGGCGGCCGAGACCACCCACGCCTCGTACGGGCCGAAGTACCAGATCGGGTTGATCTGGAACAGACCACCCATCAGGGCGATCACGCCGAAGACGACCATGAAGAAGCCGCCCTGCTTCAGCGCGTACCGCGGGAACATCCGCTCGCCGACCACGTTGTCGTTGGTCCGGCCGGGGCCGGGCCACTGGGTGTGCTTCTGCTTGAAGACCAGGCCGAGGTGGGCGCTGATCAGCGCCACCAGCAGACCCGGGACGAGCAGCACGTGGGCGATGAAGAACCGGCTCATGATGATGTCGCCCGGGAACTCCCCGCCGAAGACCGACGAGGTGACCCAGGAACCGATCACCGGGATCGACAACATGATCGCGGAGGCGATCCGCAGGCCGGTGCCGGACAGGCCGTCGTCCGGCAGCGAGTAGCCGGTGAAGCCGGCCAGGAAGCCGACCCAGAACAGCAGCGAGCCGATGATCCAGTTGGTCTCCCGCGGCTTGCGGAACGCGCCGGTGAAGAAGACCCGCAGCATGTGCACGACGATCGCGGCCATGAACAGCAGCGCCGACCAGTGGTGCATCTGCCGCATGATCAGGCCACCGCGGACATCGAACGAGATGTCCAGGCTGGAGGCGTACGCGGCCGACATCGGCGTGCCCCGCAGCGGGGCGTAGCTGCCGTTGTAGACCACCTCGGTCATCGCCGGCTCGTAGAAGAAGGTGAGGAAGACACCGGTCAGCAGCAGCACGACGAACGAGAACAGCGCGATCTCGCCGAGCAGGAACGACCAGTGGTCCGGGAAGACCTTGTTCAGCAGCTTGCGCAGCGGAGTGGAGACCTGGAGCCGCTCGTCCGCCCCCACCGCCGCCTTGCCCGGCATGGACGCCATGTCCAACTTACGACGCTTCACGGCCGCTCCCAGAAGTCAGGCCCGACGGTCTCGGTGTAGTCCGACCGCGCCACGAAGAAGCCCTCTTCGTCGACCTCGATCGGCAGCTGCGGCAGCCGCCGGCTGGCCGGGCCGAAGACCGGCCGCGCGTTGTCGGTGATCAGGAACTGGGACTGGTGGCACGGGCAGAGCAGACGGTTGGTCTGCTGCTCGTACAGGCTCGCCGGGCAGCCCGCGTGCGTGCAGATCTTGGAGTACGCCGTGTAGTTGCCCCACATGTAGTCGCCGTGGTTGATGCCAGGCCGCGCGTTGGCCGCCCGGGACTGCTGGGCGTCCTCCTCGCGCAGGTGGATCAGCAGCGTCGGCGAGTCGGCGTGCTTGTTGCTCACCCCGTGCTCGATGCCGGGGAAGACGGTGAGCTGGCCGCCGACGCTGACGTCGGCCGGGCGGATCGGCCGGCCGTCCTCGCGGACCAGCCGGATCTTCTTGCCCCCGGCCGGCGCGAAGCCGGTGGTGAACATCTGGTTGTTCTTGTGCGGGTTGGAGATCAGGCCACCGACCAGCGGCGCCGCGGCGACCGCGGCGACCGGGGCCAGGCCGGCCAGCAGTGAGATGCCCAGCAGCGGACGGCGCTTCACGCCCAGCTCGTCGGCGAGGAAGAGCATCGTCTCGCCGGTGATCTTCCGGCTCTCCGGCGCGTCCGGGTCCTCCACGTGCCGGTCCTGGATCGACACCTCCTTGGGCAGCAGCTTCTTGCCCCAGGTCAGGATGCCGAAGCCGACGCCCAGCAGCGCCAGGCCGAGGGTCAGGCCGAGCAGCGGGGTGTAGTACTTGTCCCCGCCCGAGCCCGGCTCGTACTTCCAGGGCCACCAGATGTAGACGGCCAGGAAGGCGGTCGCGGCCAGGCCGGTCAGCAGGAAGAGCGAGGCGACCGTGCGGGTCAGCCGCCGCTCCGCCCGGCTGCCGGGGACGACCTGCTCCTCGTAGTGGACGATCTCGATGTCGTCCCGACGCGCGCCCTCCCGGACGATGTCGAACCGGCTCAGCCGCGGATCGTGGACGTCGAGCGGCTCCGGGCCCTGGTGGGCCTGGTGCTCGGTCTTGGTGCTCATTCCGTCACCTCGCTACGGGCGGTGCCGGGCTGCGGCACCACAGCGCTGAATCGAATGATCCGCTCGGTCACGACTTGCCCGCGATCCACAGGCTGGCGAAGACGAGCGCGACGATGCCGACCAGGAAGATCGCCAGGCCCTCGGTGGACGGCCCGTACCGACCGAGGTTGAAGCCGCCCTGATCCTGGTCGGACTTCAGGGTGCCCTGGATGTAGGCGATGATGTCCGCCTTCTGCTCCGGGGTGATCTGGTTGTCCCCGAAGACCGGCATGTTCTGCGGGCCGCTCAGCATGGCGGCGTAGATCTGCCGGTCGGTGGCCGGCTGCAGGCTCGGCGCGTACTTGCCGGAGGACAGGGCGCCGCCGCCACCGCCGAAGGCGTGGCACTGCGAGCAGTTGATCCGGAACAGCTCACCGCCGGTCGCCAGGTTGGCGCCCTCGCGCAGGTCGCCCTCGGGCACCTGCGGGCCGCCGCCGAGCTCCTGGACGTACTGGCCGAGCTGGCGGACCTCCTCGTCGGTGAACACCGGCGGCTTGCGCATGGCCTGCGCCTCCTGGCGGGCCATCGGCATGCGGCCGGAGCTGACCTGGAACTCGACCGAGGCCGCACCGACCCCGACCAGGCTCGGGCCACGACCCTCGACGCCCTGCGCGTTGCGACCGTGGCAGGACACGCAGCTCACGTCGAACAGCGCCTTGCCCTCGGCGGCGGCGCCGGTGATCGGCGGGTTTTCCTGCGCCTGCACGCTGGGGGCGAAGACGGTGTAGGCGCCGCCGGCCAGCGTCAGCGCGGCGATCAGCCGGACCGCGGCGCCCAGCCGGCGGCGGCCCCTGCTGCGCGCTGCGGGCCGCTCGCCGCGCAGTCGCGCGAGCAGACCGCGTCGGCGGTCGTTGTCAGAAGTCATGACCTGTGTCCTTAACCGGTGGGACCTTGTCTCAGGGGACGGGGCAGCGGCGCGGTTCGTGACGCGCCAAGATCACTGAAGCCAGTAGATCATGGCGTAGAGGCCGATCCACACGACATCGACGAAGTGCCAGTAGTACGACACGACGATCGCCGACGTGGCCTGGGCCGGGGTGAACCGGCCCATGGTCGTGCGGACCATGAAGATGATGAAGGCGATCAGACCACCGGTCACGTGCAGGCCGTGGAAGCCGGTGGTCAGGTAGAACATCGACCCGTACCCGTCCGCGTTGATCTTCACCCCCTCGTGGACGAGGGTCCGGTACTCGTTCACCTGACCGAGCACGAAGATCAGACCCATCACGAAGGTGATGGTGAACCAACGCCGGAGGGCGTGGACGTCACCCTTCTCGGCGGCGAACACACCGAGCTGGCAGGTCACCGAGGACAACACCAGGATCACCGTGAAGGTGGTCGCGTACGGGATGTTCAGGTGCTCGGTGTGCTTCGCCCACTGCTCCGGCGCTGCCGCACGGATGGAGAAGTACATCGCGAACAGCGCCGCGAAGAACATGAGTTCGCTGGAGAGCCACACGATCGTCCCGACGCTGACCATGTTGGGCCGTGTCAGAGAGTGGATCCGGCTCTTGTCAATGGCTGGGGCCGCAGTCACGCGGTCATTATTGCCCCTGACCACGGCAGGCGATCAGCGGGGGGCCAAATCGGTGGCACGGGTGGCCCGATCGTGGGGGTCCGGTTCGCCTGGCCTAGCCTGAAAAGCGTGCTGCACGTCGATTCGATCTTCGCCGCCGCCTCGGCGGTCGCCGCGCCGTCGGCCGTCGCGGCCGGCGGCGACCCGATTCCGCCGCCGTTCACCGTGGCCCGGGTGTTCACCGAGACCCGGCTGGACAGCTGGCTGGCCCTCGGGCTGGTGCTCGCCGCCGGGCTGTACCTCTACGGGGTGCACCGGCTCCGGCTGCGCGGGGACCGCTGGCCGGTCGCCCGCACGGTGTTCTTCCTCGGCCCGGGCCTCGGCGGGATCGCCGCAGTCACGGTCAGCGGCCTGCACGCGTACGACACCGCGCTGCTGTCGGTGCACATGGTGCAGCACATGGTGCTGTCGATGGTCTCGCCCATCTTCCTGGCCCTCGGCGCCCCGATCACCCTGGCCCTGCGCACCCTGCCGGTCCGGCCGCGCAAGCGGCTGCTGGCGATCGTGCACAGCCGGATCGCCCGGATCTACAGCTTCCCGCTGGTGGCGTTCGCCATCTTCGTGGTGAACCCCTTCGCGCTCTACTTCACCGACCTGTACCGCTACACCCTCGAACACGCCTGGGCGCACGAGGTGGTGCACGCGCACTTCATCATGACCGGCTGCGTGTTCTTCTGGCCGCTGCTCGGGCTGGACCCGCTGCCCGGCCGGTGGCCGTACCCGGGCCGGGCGCTGCTCATGGTGCTGTCGGTGCCCTTCCACACCGTGCTCGGGCTCACGATCATGCAGAGCACCACGCTCTTCGGCGGCGACTGGTACCCGTCGCTCAACCTGACCTGGTCGAACCCCTGGGACGACCAGGTCGTCGCCGGTGGGGTCCTGTGGGCCGGCGGCGAGTTCGTCAGTGTGACGATGCTCGCGGTGCTGGTGGTGCAGTGGATTCGCCAGTCCGAGCGGGAGGCCCGCCGGCTCGACCGCGAGCTGGACCGCCAGGAGGCCCACCAGCGCGCCGCGGAGGCGGCGGAAACAACATCCTGACCTGCCCTTTCCGGTACGCCGACCGCGCCGCGTGGGCGCGAGGTCGACGGGCCGGCGGCGGCGGGTACGATCAGCGCGCAGCTACGAGGTGGGAGCCAGCCAGCGATGAGCGATCGTCTTTGCACCGTCCTGCTCTACAGCGACGACCCGCAGGTCCGTGACCGGATGCGGCTGGCCGTCGGCACCCGGCCCGCCCCCGGGCTGCAGATCGAGTTCGTCGACGCGTCCGACTACGCCGGGTGCATCCGGCTGGTCGACGAGTACGAGATCGACCTGATGCTGCTCGACGGCGAGGCGAGCCCCGGTGGCGGCCTCGGCATCGCCCGGCAGATCAAGGACGACCGGGACGACGCCCCCCCGACCTGCCTGGTGATCGCCCGCGCCGCCGACCGCTGGCTGGCCGCGTACGCCCAGGTCGACGCCACCCTGGTGCACCCGCTCGACCCGGTGACCACCGGCACCACCGTGGCCGAGCTGCTGCGCAGCCACGCCCCGGCCTGAGCCACCGCGGCCGGGCGCCACCGGCGACGCCCGGCCCGACTCGCGGCCCTCACCGGTCGCACCCCGTTTCCGCACCCCACGCCCGATCGGGAGGCCCGTCATGGGCGAACGGACCTGGCCGCACCTGATCTCCGCGCTGCTGGGCGGCGAGGAACTCTCCACCGCGGACACCGCCTGGGCGATGGGCGAGATCATGGCCGGCTCGGCGGGTTCGGCGCAGATCGCCGGCTTCGCCGTCGCGCTGCGGGCCAAGGGCGAGACCCCGGCCGAGCTGGCCGGGCTGGTCGAGGCGATGCTCGGCGAGGCGGTGCCCGTCGAGCTGCCGGAGGAGCTGCGGGCGTCCGCGCTCGACGTGGTCGGCACCGGCGGTGACCTCGCCCACACCGTGAACATCTCCACCATGGCCGCCCTCGTGGTGGCCGGCACCGGGGTCCGGGTGGTCAAGCACGGCAATCGGGCCGCCTCATCCCTGTGCGGCACGGCCGACCTGCTGGAGTTCCTGGGCCTGCCGCTGGACCTGTCCCCCGAGGGGGTGGCCCGGTGCGTGGCCGAGGCCGGCATCGGCTTCTGCTTCGCCGGCCGGTTCCACCCGGGCATGCGGCACACCGGCCCGACCCGGCGCGAGCTGGGCGTGCCCACCTTCTTCAACTTCCTCGGCCCGCTGACCAACCCGGCCCGGCCCCGGTCCGGCGCGGTCGGCTGCTTCGACCTGCGGATGGCACCGGTGATGGCGGCCGTCTTCGCCGGTCGGGGCGACTCGGTGCTGGTGCTGCGGGGCGAGGACGGCCTCGACGAGTTCACCACCGCCGCGCCCACCCGGGTCTGGGTGGCCCAGGCGGGCACCGTCAGGGAGGCCCTGGTGGACGCCACCGACCTCGGGGTGCCCCGGTCCACCCTCGCCGAGCTGCGGGGCGGGGACGCGGCGTACAACGCCGGCGTGGCCCGGCGGCTGCTGGCCGGCGAGACCGGCCCGGTGCGGGACGCGGTGCTCGTCAACGCCGCCGCCGCGCTGGCCACCCAGGGCCCGCTCGACGGCGACCTGGTCGAGGCGCTGCGCGCCGGGATGGCCAGGGCCGCCGAGTCGATCGACTCCGGCGCCGCCGCCGCCTCGCTGGACCGCTGGATCGAGATCGCCCGCTCCGCCTGACCACCGGCGGCCGGACCGGGCGAGGCACCGGCGGACGTGTCGGACCCCCGTGGGAAACTACATCCGAGTAATTTTCCGCGCCCGTTCCGGCCCCGACTGCCGGCCGGGCCCGCCGGCACCACGCCGGCCGACGTCCCCCGTGGGTCCCCGGTCAGCCGCCCGGCGGCACCGCGCGACCACGACGGCGTCCAGCGACGAGAGGAGACGCCCGTGTCGGACCGCGAGCTCTACTGCGACACCTGCGAGGGCGTGCAGCCGTTCGAGGCGCCACCCTGCGCCGACGGCCACGGGGCCGACTGCCCGGATCTGGCCTGCACCCGCTGCGGCGCGGCCGTGGTGATCGGCACGTTCACCTTCCCGGCCGACCAGCCCGCCGGCCGCCGCCACCACCGCGCGCCGCGGCACCGCGCGGCCTGACCGGCCCGACCCCGGCGCCGCGCGCCCCGCCATCGCGTCGGCGTGCTACCCGACCTGCGCGCGCACTCCGCCCGCGATCCCTTCGGACGCACGGAAGCCCGCGCCCCCTTCGGGGTCGCGGGCTTCCGGAAGTGCCGGGTCGCCGGTCAGTGCTCGGCGGTGCGGCGGGTTCCGGTGTAGTACTCGAAGAGCAGGCCGCAGGCGGCGAAGATGACGGACACCAGGCCCAGGCCGATCAGCCAGAACTGCCAGAACGCCAGACCGAGACCGGCGATCGCGGCGGACAATGCCAGCCCCAACGGCCAGTAGCTGCCCGGGCTGAAGAAGCCGATCTCGCCGGCGCCGTCGGCGATCTCGCCGTCCGGCCGGTCCTCCGGCCGCAGGTCGATGCGGCGGGAGACGAACCAGAAGAAGCCACCACACATCGCGCACAGCAGGAACGACAGCAGCAGCGCGACGGTGCCGATCCACTCGACGTGTCCGCCGGAGTCGCCGTACGTCCAGGCGCCGTAGAGGACCGTCACGCCGAAGAGGAACCCGGCGATGATCAGGAAGATACGCCACTCGGTCTTCATGCCCGCTCCCTCAGCTTCCCGCGCCGGCGGCAACGTCGTCCGGGTTGAAGTTGGCCGTGCCGCGCCGCGTGTCGAACGGCCGCGTGGTGGAGGCGTACGGGTCCTCACCGATCGCGGTGAGCGCCTCCTGCGTCGACTTGCCGTCCCGCTTCGCGGCCAGGAACTGGTCGTACTTCTCCGGAGAGACCACCCGCAGCTCGAAGTTCATGAACGCGTGGTAGGTGCCGCACAGCTCGGCGCAGCGACCGACGTACGCGCCCTCGGCGTCGAGGCTGGAGACCTCGAAGACGTTGCGGATGTTGCCCGGCATGACGTCCCGCTTGAACAGCATCTCCGGCACCCAGAAGGAGTGGACGACGTCCTTGCTGGTCTCCTCGAACCGGATGGACCGGTCGGTCGGCAGGACCAGGATCGGGATGACCTCGCTGGTGCCGAGCACCGACGCCACGGTGTTCGCGTCCTTGCCCTGGCCGTCGCGGTAGTTGAACTGCCAGTTCCACTTGAAGGCGACGACCTCGACCGTGATGTCCGGGTTCTTCGTCGTCTTCACCACGTCGGTCTGCACGACCGCCGTGTAGTAGAAGAGCACCGACACGATCAGGATCGGGGCGATCGTGTAGAGGAACTCCATCGGCATGTTGTAGCGGGTCTGCACCGGCAGCTCGTTGCCCCGCTTCCGGTAGCGCACCACGCACCAGAAGATCAGGCCCCAGACGAACACGCCGACCGCGAGCGCCGCGATGCAGGACGCGATCCACAGGTCGTACATCCGGTGCGACTCGGGCGTGATGCCGCCCTGAGGCCAGCCGAAGCCGCCGAACGTCTTGCCGACGTCGCAACCCGTGAGCAGGACCAGCAGGGCCGCGCCGCCGAGGCCGAGCCCGGCGAGCCGGCCAGCACCACGCCGCCGGCCTCCACCCGCTCCCGGAGAAGCGCTGTGCCGTACGGCGGACGGCCGTACCTCCGAACTCCTTGCGACCACCTGGTCCTGCCTCCCTAGCGCGCCGCGGTGGTTGTTGTCCCCGTACCTGCGGCAAAGGCGTCACCGACGGTCGCAGATTACTCGACCATGACGGGCCTGACCGTGTTGGGGTCACTGTCCGCCCCCATCGGGGGGATCTTGGGCATACCGGCGCGATAGCGTCGGGGCCGTGAGCGCACCCCCTGTCTACCTGGACGCGGCCACCGCCGCGCCGCTGCATCCGGTTGCCCGGCAGGCCCTGCTGGCCGCCCTCGACGACGGCTGGGCCGATCCGGCCAGGCTCTACGCGCAGGCCCGCCGGGCCCGGCAGTTGCTCGACGCCGCCCGCGAGGCCGCCGCGGCCACCCTCGGTGTCCGCGCCGACGAGCTGTCCTTCACCCCGAGCGGTACGACCGCGGCGCACTCGGCCGTGCTCGGCGGCCTGGCCGGGCGGCGCCGGGCGGGCGGGACCCTGGTGCACTCGGCGATCGAGCACTCGGCCGTGCTGCACGCCGCCGAGCGGCACGTCGCCGCGGGCGGCACGGCGACCTCCGTGCCGGTGGACCGGCTCGGCCGGATCGACCCGGCCACCTGGTCGGCTGCGGTCGCCGCCCCGGGGGTGGCCCTCGCCGCCCTGATCGGGGCCAGTCACGAGGTGGGCACGGTGCAGCCGGTGACCGAGGCCGCCGCCGCGTGCGCCGCCGCCGGGGTGCCGCTGTACGTCGACGCGGCCCAGATCGTCGGGCGGGCCCCGGTGCCGGGCGGCTGGTCGGTGCTGACCGCCAGCGCGCACAAGTGGGGCGGCCCGCCCGGCGTCGGGCTGCTGGTGGTGCGCAAGGGGACCCGGTGGGAGTCGCCGTGGCCGGCCGACGAGCGGGAGTCGGGGCGTACCCCCGGGGTGGTGAACCTGCCCGCGGTGGTGGCGGCGGCGGCGAGCCTGCGCGCGGCGGCGGCCGACGCGGCGGCCGAGGCGGCCCGGCTGGCTCCGCTGGTGGACCTCGTCCGGGCCCGGGTGGCGGCCGAGGTGCCGGACGTGGAGGTGGTCGGCGACGCGGTCGACCGGCTCCCCCACCTGGTCACCTTCTCCTGCCTGTACGTCGACGGCGAGGCGCTGCTGCACGCGCTGGACCGCCGGGGGTTCGCGGTCTCCTCGGGCTCGTCCTGCACGTCGTCGACGCTGCGCCCGTCGCACGTGCTGGAGGCGATGGGGGTGCTCTCGCACGGCAACGTGCGGGTGTCGCTGCACCGGGAGACGACCGGGGCGGACGTCGAGCGGTTCCTCGCCGAGCTGCCCGGGATCGTCGCGGAGCTGCGCGCCGAGGCGGGAGTGGTGGGGCTGTGACCGGGCCGGACGGGGTGACCGGGCCGGACGGGGTGCTGGACTGTCGGGGGCAGCGCTGCCCGCTGCCGGTGATCGGGCTGGCCCGACGGCTGCCGGAGCTGCCGGTCGGCGCGGTGCTGCGGGTGCTCGCCGACGATCCGGCGGCGGCCGTCGACATCCCCGCCTGGTGCCGGATGCGCGGCCAGGAGTTCGTCGCCGCCCACCCCGAGGGCCCCGGTTACGACGTCCGCCGCACCCACTGACTCACTCGTCGATCCAGATCAGGCGCAGCCGCCGGGCGTGGAGCACTACGGAATCTGTCGATCGTTTGCGCCTGACCGGCACCAGCCTCGGCGTGTCGCGCCGGTCAGGCGCAAACGATCACCGCGTACTCCCTACGGGAGCAGGTGCGGGCGGACGTCGTCGGCGGCGACGTCGCCGTACGACTCGGCGAGCCGCTTGACGAACAGGTCGTGGCGCACCTCGTACTCCTGGGTGCCGACGGTCTCCAGCACCAGGGTGGCCAGCAGGGAGCCGACCTGGGCGGACCGCTCCAGACCCAGGCCCCAGGAGAGCCCGGCGAAGAATCCGGCCCGGAAGCCGTCCCCGACGCCGGTGGGGTCGACCGCCCTCGTCTCCCGGGCGATCGGCACGTGGATGGTGTCGAAGTCCCGGCCGGCGATCTCCGCGCCGTTGCTGCCCAGCGTGGTCACCCGGACCTTCACCCGGTCCAGCAGCTGCGCGTCGGTGAGGCCGGCCTTGCTCTGCAGCAGCGACTTCTCGTACTCGTTGGTCATCAGGAACTCGGCGCCGTCGATCAGGCCCACCACGTCGTCGCCGCCCATCCGGGCAAGCTGCTGGGACGGGTCGGCGACGAAGGCGTACCCACGATCACGGCACTCGGCGGAGTGCCGCAGCATCGCCGCCGGGTCGTTGGCGCCGACCAGCACGAGGTCGAGCCCGCCGAGCCGCTTCGCGACCGGGGCCAGCTCGATGTTGCGTGCCTCGCTCATCGCGCCCGCGTAGAAGGAGGCGATCTGGCACATGTCGGTGTCGGTGGTGCAGACGAACCGGGCGGTGTGTGCCACCTCGCTGACGTGCACCGAGTCGCAGTCGACGCCGTGCCGCTCCAGCCAGGAACGGTAGTCGGCGAAGTCTGCGCCGACCGCGCCGAGCAGGATCGGGCTCAGGCCCAGCTGGGCCATGCCGAAGGCGATGTTGGCGGCAACCCCGCCGCGGCGCAGCACCAGGTCGTCCACGAGAAAGGACAGCGAGACCTTGTCGAGCTGGTCGGCGATGAGCTGGTCGGCGAACCGGCCCGGGAAGCTCATCAGGTGGTCGGTCGCGATCGAGCCGGTCACGGCGATCTTCATGTCAACCCTCGCGGTCGGGAGCACGGCGCGGGTCAGCCTACCGGGCCGTCCGGTGTCGTGGTCCTGGGTCGAGAGCGATCGTTCACGTTCCGGTTGACCCCGTGTCGCCGGTCGGCCGGCCGGCGTTCGCCGGGGAGCGGATCCGCACTGGTCGGCCCACCGTGACGACACCCGTGGTCGGCTACGGACGGTGAAGCCGTCCCGCAAAAAGGACAGCGGGGCCACCCCCGGGTCGGGGGTGGCCCCGCGCCGCATCGGCCGAGGGGCGTCGACTCAGCTGAACGAGTCGCCGCAGGCGCAGGAGCTACCCGCGTTCGGGTTGTCGATGGTGAAGCCCTGGGCGTCGATCCGGTCGGCGAAGTCGATGGTGGCGCCGGACAGGTAGGGGGCGCTCATCCGGTCGACGACGACCTCGACACCGTCGTAGTCGGTGACGACGTCCCCGTCGAGCGAGCGCTCGTCGAAGAAGAGCTGGTAACGCAGGCCGGAGCAACCGCCCGGCTGCACCGCCACCCGGAGCCGCAGGTCGTCACGGCCCTCCTGCTCGATCAGGGCCTTGACCTTCTGCGCGGCGACGTCGGTGAGGACGACGGAAGTAGGGGCCTCGGTCGACTCGGTCGACTCGGTCTGCGCTGGCGTGGTCACGTGGAAATCTCCCTGCGCGGTCTGGGTCTGGACGCACTGGCCAACGTCTCGCGTCGTCCAGTGATTCCCGATGTGGTCGCAGACTCGATGGTACGCCGCCCCGGCCGGGGCCACCGGTCGACGTGACCCCGGCCCCGCACAACCGCCGGTCCGTCCTAGGAGGATAGGTGAAAGCGGGGGGCCGGGTCGTCAGCCGCCCGGTGTCCGGCCGGCGCTCAGCGGCTCCACTGGCGGGCCAGGCGGGCGCCGAGCTGACGCAGCCCCTCCGCCGGGCGGCTGAGCGCCGCCTCCAGCCCGCCGCGCGCCTCCCCGCCGAAGTGCTCCACCAGGCTGTACGCGTCGGTGACCCCGGCCGAGGCGGCCTCGCGCCGCCCGGTGCTCACCTGTCCTGCCAGCACCACGCAGGGCACCCCCCGGTCCCGGGCGGCCCCGGCCACCCCGGCTACGACCTTGCCGCGCAGCGACTGGTGGTCGAAGGAGCCCTCGCCGGTGACCACCAGGTCCACCGCGTCGAGCGCGGCGGACAGCCCGATGGCCTCGGTGACCAGGCCGATGCCGGACTCGCACCGGCCGCCGAGAGCCAGGATCGCCGCGCCGAGGCCGCCGGCCGCGCCGCCGCCGGGCAGCGCGCCGAGGCCCGCCGGGCAGCCGGGCAGGTGCCGCTCCAGCACGCCGGCGAAGCGCTCCAGCGCGGCGTCGAGCAGCAGCACGTCGGAGCGGGTCGCGCCCTTCTGCGGGCCGTAGACGCTGCTGGCGCCGTGCAGCCCGAGCAGCGGGTTGTCCACGTCGGTGGCGGCGACCAGGGTGGCGCCGCGTAGCCGGGGCGCGCCGTCCAGCCCGGCGATCCCGGCCAGCGCAGCCCCGCCGTACGGCAGGGCCCGGCCGGCCTCGTCGAGCGCGGTGACGCCGAGCGCGGTGAGCAGGCCGGCCCCGCCGTCGTTGGTGCCCGAACCGCCGAGCCCGATCACCACCGTCCGGGCGCCGTGCTCCACGGCGGCGGTGACCAGCGCGCCGAGCCCGTACGAGGTGGTGGCCTTCGGGTCGCGCTCGGCGGCGGCGAGCAGGTGCAGGCCGCAGGCCTGGGCGCTCTCCAGGTACGCCGTGCCGTCGTCGGTGAGCAGGATCTCACCGTCGGCCGGCCGGCCGAGCGGGTCGACGGTCGGCACCGGCACCCGACGCCCGCCGAGCGCCTCGGCGAGGACGGCCACGAAGCCGGGCCCACCGTCGGCGAGCGGGCGGATGAGCAGGTCGTCCCCGTCGGCCACCTCCCGCCAGCCCTCGGCCACCGCCGCGGCGACCTCCTGAGCCGGCAGCGTGCCGGCGAACTTGTCGGGACAAAGCAGCACACGCATGGCGAGCAGTGTGGCAGGGCACTTCGGGGCGAGACAGTGTGGCAGCCCACACCGCCACGAGCCCCCTTCCCGGCTGTGGAACCATGAGGGCGTGACTTCGACGTGGGCGGAACCCTCGAACACCGCAACGGCCCTGCTGCTGCTCGGCCGCGGGGGCGACCCCGCCACCGAGCGTGGTGTGGAGTGTCCGGGCGACCTGCCGGCACCCAGCGATCCCGACCTGGTGGCCCGGGCGGCGGCAGCGAAGGCGGCGCTGGGCGACAGCGTCTTCGTGCTGGGCCACCACTACCAGCGCGACGAGGTGATCCAGTTCGCCGACGTGACCGGCGACTCGTTCAAGCTCGCCCGCGAGGCGGCGGCCCGGCCGGACGCGGAGTACATCGTCTTCTGCGGCGTGCACTTCATGGCCGAGAGCGCCGACATCCTCACCACCGGCAGCCAGAAGGTGATCCTGCCCGACCTGGCCGCCGGTTGCTCGATGGCGGACATGGCGGTGCTGTCCCAGGTCGAGACCGCCTGGGACGTGCTGACCGAGCTGGGCGTGGCGCAGGACACCGTCCCGGTGACGTACATGAACTCCTCGGCCGACATCAAGGGCTTCGTCGGCCGCAACGGCGGCGTGGTCTGCACCTCGTCCAACGCCAAGCGGGCGCTGGACTGGGCGTACGGGCGGGGGTCGAAGGTGCTGTTCCTGCCCGACCAGCACCTGGGCCGCAACACCGCCGTGCTGGAGATGGGCTTCTCGCTCGACGACTGCGTGCTCTACGACCCGCACAAGCCGAACGGCGGGCTCACCGCCGAGCAGCTCCGCGACGCGAAGATGATCCTGTGGCGCGGGCACTGCTCGGTGCACGGCCGGTTCACGCTGGACAGCGTCAACGACGTCCGCGAGCGGGTGCCGGGGGTGAACGTGCTGGTGCACCCGGAGTGCCGGCACGAGGTGGTCAACGCCGCCGACTTCGTGGGGTCGACGGAGTACATCATCAGGGCCGTCGAGGCCGCCCCGGCCGGATCGGCGTGGGCGATCGGCACCGAGCTGAACCTGGTGCGCCGGCTGGCGCTGGCCCACCCGGACAAGCAGATCATGTTCCTGGACAAGGCGGTCTGCTACTGCTCGACGATGAACCGGATCGATTTGCCGCACCTGGTGTGGGCGCTGGAGGAGCTGGTGGCCGGCCGGGTGGTGAACCAGATCACGGTGGACCCGGACACCGCGCACCACGCCCGGGTGGCGCTGGACCAGATGCTGGCCCTCCCCGCCGCCGACCCCGAAGCACGGACAACCTGATCACCCTGAGTGACACTCGGGGTGCGTTTGCGCACGTGACAACCCGTTTCGTGCCCTCCGGGGCGATGTGACCCCATCCAAGCCGGTCACCGAGGGCTATGCTGCCGGGGCGACGACACGCGCGGGCCCGTTTACCGCCGGCCGCACCGCGGGTACCACTGACAACTCCCGCAACACCACAAACACGGCAGCACCGACGCGCTGGAGGTTGCGTTGACCGATGACGTCCTGGTCGTACACGGAGGTACTCCGCTCGAAGGGCGGATCCGCGTGCGCGGCGCGAAGAACCTGGTTTCCAAGGCGATGGTCGCCGCCCTGCTGGGCGACAGCCCCAGCCGCCTGTTCGACGTGCCGCGCATCCGCGACGTCGAGGTGGTCCGCGGGCTGCTCGGCCTGCACGGGGTCAAGGTCACCGACGGCGCGGAGATCGGTGAGCTGGTCTTCGACCCGGCCAACGTCGAGAGCGCCAGCACCGACCAGATCAACGTGCACGCCGGCTCCAGCCGCATCCCGATCCTGTTCTGCGGGCCGCTGCTGCACCGGCTCGGCCACGCGTTCATCCCGGACCTGGGCGGCTGCCACATCGGGCCGCGCCCGATCGACTTCCACCTCCAGGCGCTGCGCGAGTTCGGCGCCACGGTCGAGAAGACCCCGGAGGGGCTGCACCTGTCCGCCCCGAACGGGCTGCACGGCACCAAGTTCGCCCTGCCGTACCCGAGCGTCGGCGCGACCGAGCAGGTGCTGCTCACCGCCGTGATGGCCGAGGGCGTCACCGAGCTGCGCAACGCCGCGGTCGAGCCGGAGATCATCGACCTGATCTGCATCCTGCAGAAGATGGGCGCGATCATCAAGGTGCACACCGACCGGGTGATCGAGATCCAGGGCGTGCCGAAGCTGCACGGCTACACCCACCGGCCGATCCCGGACCGGATCGAGGCGGCGAGCTGGGCGGCGGCGGCGCTGGCCACCCGCGGCCACGTCGAGGTGCTCGGCGCGCAGCAGGCCGACATGATGACCTTCCTGAACATCTTCCGTTCGGTCGGCGGCGAGTACGAGGTGACCGACTCCCGGCCGCCGAAGCTGGGCGACCCGGGCCAGGAGGGCGGCATCCGGTTCTGGCACCCGGGCGGCGAGCTGAACGCCGTGGCGCTGGAGACCGACGTGCACCCCGGCTTCATGACCGACTGGCAGCAGCCCCTCGTCGTGGCGCTGACCCAGGCCCGGGGCCTGTCGATCGTCCACGAGACGGTGTACGAGCAGCGGCTCGGCTACACCGAGGCGCTGAACACGATGGGCGCCAACATCCAGGTCTACCGCGACTGCCTCGGCGGCACCCCGTGCCGGTTCGGCCGGCGCAACTTCAAGCACTCCGCGGTGATCGCCGGCCCGAGCAAGCTGCACGCGGCCGACCTGGTCATCCCGGACCTGCGCGCCGGGTTCAGCCACCTGATCGCCGCGCTCGCCGCCGAGGGCACCTCCCGGGTGTACGGCGTCGACCTGATCAACCGGGGCTACGAGGACTTCGAGGCCAAGCTGGCCGACCTGGGCGCCCACGTCGAGCGGCCGTAACGCCGCTCGCGGCGGGGGCCGCCGGTAACCTCGCTCACTGCCTGACCGCGCCCGGTGCACCGCGATGTGCACCGGGCGCGGGCGGGTGGCTACCCTTTCCTCGTGCCGTCGCTGTTTCGCCGCAAGTCCTCCGACCTCGTCGACGAGTCCGTCACCTCGGTGACGCCCGACGAGGCGTCCGCGCCCGCCCGCCGCAGCTACACCCCGAGCAAGAAGGAGCTGGGGCGGGAGACGCCGAAGCGGCCCGTCGCCGGCCGCAGGCCGGCCGGCCCGACCAAGCCGCTGAGCAAGGAGGAGGCCCGGGAGCGGCGGCGGCGGTTGCGCGCCGAGTCGTCGGCCGAGTTCCGCCGCGAGGGCGGCCCCCGCGACCGGGGCCCGGTGAAGCTGCTGGCCCGCAACGTGGTCGACTCCCGCCGTACGATCGGCACCTGGTTCTTCGGCGGGGCGCTGATCGTGCTGCTCGGCTCGAACCAGGCGATGCCGCCGATCGTCCGGCTGATCTCGAACATCCTCTGGGGCGTGCTCGCCCTCGGCGTGGTGATCGACTCGATCCTGATCAGCCGCAAGATCAAGAAGCTGGTCCAGGCCCGCTTCCCGAACAGCGGTGAGCGGATGGGCTCGCTCTACCTGTACGCGATCATGCGGTCGATCACCTTCCGCCGGATGCGCGCACCGGAGCCCCGGGTCAAGGTCGGCGACCCGGTCTGACCCGCGCCTGCCCGGGCGGCCGTCACGAGGCCGCCCCGGAAGCGTCGACGAGGGGCCCCTCCCCCCGGCCGTAGAGGCGGGCGACGACCTCCTCGATGTCCGGCTCGACGATCGAGATGTCGCGCAGGGTGGCCAGCCCGGCCAGGGCGGCCACCACCTCGGCGGCACCCGTCGACTCCAGCGCGAAGACCAGCCGGTGCCCGTCCGCCTCGACCCGGCGCAGCGGGGCGCCGGGCAGCTCCGGCGGCTCCGGCAGGGCCGCGTCCAGATCGGCGACGACGAGGCGGCGCGAGCCGTACCGGTCGTGCAGGGCGGCGATCGTGCCGTCGTGCACCACCCGGCCGTGGTCGATCACCACGAGCCGCCGGCACAGCCGCTCGATGTCGGCCAGGTCGTGGGTGGTGAGCACCAGGGTGGTGTCGCCGGCCCGGCCCAGCTCGCCCAGGAAGCCCCGGACCGCCTGCTTGCTCACCACGTCCAGCCCGATGGTCGGCTCGTCGAGGAAGAGCACCTCCGGGCCGTGCAGCAGGGCGGCGGTCAGCTCGCCGCGCATCCGCTGGCCCAGGGAGAGCTGCCGGACCGGGGTGTCCAGGAAGCCGTCCAGGTCGAGCAGGTCGCGGCAGCGGCGCAGCCGGGCGGCGTGCGCGTCGGCCGGCACCCGGTAGACGTGCCGCAGCAGGTCGAACGAGTCGCCCAGCGGCAGGTCCCACCAGAGCTGGGAGCGCTGGCCGAAGACCACGCCGATGCGCAACGCCAGCCGGGTGCGCTCGGGCACCGGGCGCAGGCCGCAGACGCGCACCTCGCCGGAGCTGGGGGTGAGCACGCCGGTGAGCATCTTCAGGGTGGTGGACTTGCCGGCGCCGTTCGGGCCGATGTAGCCCAGCATCTCGCCCCGCTCGACGAGCAGGTCGACCCCGTCGACCGCGCCGACGGTGCGCTTCTCGCGGCGCAGCCGCCCCGCCTTCACCCGGACCGTGAACTCCTTGCGCAGGTTGCGTGCCTCGATGACGCTCATGACCCCGTACTCCGGTAGTGGCGGACCCCGACGCGCCAGGCAATGGCGGCGAGCGCGGCGGCGACCAGCGCGACCGCCGGGGCGGCCCAGCCGGCCCAGGCCGGCAGGCCGAGCGGGTCGGCGCGGCCGAGCAGCGCCAGCGCCGGCTGGTAGCTGACGAAGGCGAACCCCAGCCCGTACGCGAAGGCCGCCCGGAACCAGCCGTCGTAGACGGTGGCCGGGTACGACGTGAAGTCCTTGCCGCCGTAGGTGATCGAGTTGGCCAGCTCCCCCGACTCCGTCCAGTAGAACGAGACGGTGGCGGTGGCCACGAAGACCGACCCGAAGAAGACCACCCCGGCCAGCGGGGCGAGGACCACGAGCGCCGCCCGGCCCGGGGTCCAGTCGATGCCCGCCGAGCCGACCGCCACCACCAGCACTCCCAGGCCGAAGACCACCCGGGACACCTTGCGCAGCGGCAGATCCATCAGCAGGAGCTGGGGCAGCGCGCCGAGCGGACGCAGCAGCACGGCGTCGAACAGGCCGGTACGCACGTACCGGGGCAGCCGCTCGACGTTGCCGACGAGCAGGTCGGCGATGGCGAACGCGGCGGTGGAGAGCCCGACCATGACCAGCGCCTCGCGGAGGGTGAACCCGCCCAGCTCCCGGGTGACCCCGAAGATCACCAGCACGGTCACCACGTCGAAGACCGTGGCTCCGACGTTGCCGACCAGGTCCACCACGAACGACGTCCGGTAGGCGGCCTGGGACCGCGCCTGCGCCCCGAGCAGCGCCCGGTACGCGGCCAGCCGGCCGGACGGGCGCCGAGGGCTCCCCGGTGGCCGCTGCCGGGGCAGGACGACCGGCTCAGCCACCCTGCACCACCAGCCGGCCCTCGGCGCGACGCTGCACCAGCCGACACAGCGCCAGGACCGCGACCGCCCAGCCGACCTGCACCGCGACCAACCCGACCTGGGTGGCCGTCTGGTCCCGCTCGACCAGCACGTCGAGCGGGGTCTGCAACAGGCTCGGGAACGGGGTGCCGAACTGCAACGCCAGGTAGAACGCGTCGGGCAGGAAGGGCAGCGGGAAGTAGAGCCCGGCGAGCACGCCCGAGGCGAGCGTCCAGAGGATCTGCGGCCCCCGGACGTCGTCGAGCCAGTACGCGGTGGCGTTGACCAGGAACCGGCAGCCGAAGGAGATCACCACCGCGAGCAGCACGGAGACGGCGAACAGCGGCACGGTCGGCCAGCGGGCGGGCAGGTGCACGTCGAAGAAGATCGGGCCCACCACGATCGGCGGCAGCAGCCGGGACACGCCGGCCCAGCCCGCCCGGCCCAGGTCGGTGGCGAGGTAGCTGGTCACCGGGTGGACCGGCCGCAGCAGGTCGCTGGCCACCTCACCGGTGCGGATCCGGTCGGCCAGGTCGGTCCAGCTCCAGAACAGGACCACCGCCAGCAGGCCCTGCCCGGCCCAGACGAAGGTGGCGAGCTGCTCCCGGTCGTAGCCTGCGGCGCTGCCAGCCGCCCCGGCCACGGCGAGGAGGACGTAGCAGCGCAGGAACCCGAAGACGGTGTTGGTGACGGCACCGGCCACCGCCGCCTGGCGGTACGTGGCGTATCGTCGGAATCCCGATCCCGCTATGGCACTGAATGTCCGAAACCATAGGATAATGTTTGACTCGGTGGGCGGTGCCGCAGTGGCGGTGACAGAGCCCACGCCGTTACCCTCCTTCCGCAGCCACGCCATGCCGGACCGGGCGACTTTACCGGCGGGCGGGGCGCCCAGCGCGACAATTTCCAACGAGGTGACATCGCCGTGAGCGAGCGACGCGAGCCGGGCGCCGGGGCTCGCCACGCGAGCGGCGACGAGGCCTTGCGATGAGCGGCGACTTCTACGACCGCTGGCGCGACCCGGTCGAACCGTCCTGGGTCTTCGAGCCGACCTCGGAGTGGCAGCCGCAGTTCCCGGGGCAGCGCTACCCCGGCGACATCGGGCTGCGGAACCTGCGACGCCTGCCGCCCCAGCACCGTGGCCGGGCCACCGTCGTCGGCCGGGCCGAGGCGCAGCCGTTCAGCCCCGACGCCGGACCGGTGAGCCCGGCGCCGGGTGGGCGCGACGGGACGTACCCCCGGGAGGCCCCCGCCCCGGACGGCCACGCCCGGCGCGGTGGGGACGACCGCCGCGCGGGTCCGGCCGAACCGCGCCGGCCCGACGCGCGCCCGGCCTGGGCCGGCCCGGCCCGGGACCACGCCACCCCCGTCGACGAGCGCCGGGGCCGCGACGAGCGGGATCCCGACCGGCCCGGCCGCGACGAGCGCGAACAGGCGTGGCGCCCGCGGGGGGCCAGGGCCGCGGAACACGACGAGCGCGGGTACGGCCTGCGGGGCGGGGACCGCCGGCCCGAGACGACGGACCACGACCGGTCCGGCCGCCGGAGCCGCGACGGCAGCGGGTGGGGCCCCGACCAGCACCCGGCGGACCGGGGGCCGGTCGAGGCGTACCCGCTGCGGCCCGATGCGGACCTGCCCGCGCGCCACGAGCCGCGCCGGCCCGAGTGGACGGTGGATCGCGGCCCGACGGCCGGCTGGCACGGTGACCGGTACGACCAGCGGCACCTGGCCGGCCCAGGCCGGCGGACTCCCCCGTCCGAGCCGGCGGCGCCGGTGTCCCCCGCGCACCGGCAGGAGCCGGGGTGGCTGCCCGAGCCCGAGGAGCGCCGTCACCGCTCCTACGACCGGACGACCGGCGACCGAAGCGGTTCCGAGCGGCCCGGACCCGACCTGCCCCGACCCGACCGACCCGGACCGGACCGACCCGGACCGGACCGACCCGGCCGGCCGGAAAGTCACCGGCCCAGCCTGGACCGCGACGGCCGCCCGAGCCCGGAGCGCGACGGCCGGGCCAGCCAGGAGCGCGACGGCCGGCCGAGCCAGGAGCGCGACGGCCGGCCGGGGCCGGACCGCGGCGGCTGGACGCCGTCGCCCGGAACCGGCCCCGCACGTCCCGTCGACGGGACGGTGCCCGAGCACGGGCGGCGGGATGCCGGTCGGCCCGGCGTCGGCCAGCCGGACGGCGGCCGACCCGCTGCCGGGATGCCGCACCGCCCCGTGGATCGGGACGGGCAACCGCACCGGGACGCCGGCCGGGAGGCCGCCTCGTGGGCGGAGCCGTACCGCCACCCGACCGGTCGGCCGGCGCCGGCCCGCGACGGCGGTCTGCCCTGGCCGGAGCCCGGTCCCCTACGGCCGGACCTGGGCCGGATGCCGGGCCCGGATCGGGAACCAGTGCGCCCCGGCGACGGTCCCCGCCCCGCCGCGAGCCCGACCGACCCGGCCCGCCCCGAGGCGCGGCCGATCGACGGCACGCGGCCGGTCGGCCGCGCGGAACGGGTCGACGGCACGCGACAGGACCCCTGGTTCGCGGACGCCTCCCGGGCCGACCTGCGCCGCCCGGACGCACCGATCGAAGGCCGGGCCGATGAACGATCCGCCACGGACCGGTACGGACGTCCTGCGCCGGTCGACCGGGACACCCCGTCGACCCGCGAGGACCGGCCCATTCCGCCCGCCCGCGACGAACGGCTCGCCCCGCCACCTCGCGACGAACGGCTAGCCCCGCCGCCGCGCGACGAACGGGGCACGCAGCCGCTCCGCGACGACCGGCGGTTCGCCGGGCACCCGCCCGAGGCCCCGGTCCGGCCCGTACCCGAAGGCGACCAGCCGGCCGCGCGCCGCCCCGGGCCGGACCCGATCCGGCCGGTCCGCCCGGCCTACCCGGTCCACCAGGTCCACCCGGACCGGCCGGCCGAGCGCCCAGGCACCGACCAGCCGCCCAGCGACGCGCCCCGGTTCGGCCCGCCGACGCACCGACCGGCTGCGCCGCACCGGCCACCGGTCGAGCCGGCCGCCGACGCATCGCACGACGAGCACCGCACCCCGCCCACGACCGACGCGCCGGTCTCGGCCGTTCCGGTTTCGGGCGCCCCGGTCTCGGGCGCCCCGGTCTCGGGCGCCCCGGTCTCGGGCGCCCCGGTCTCGGATTCGCCGGGGCCGGACCGGGCGGTGGCGGGTCCACCCGTGGCCGGACGGTCTGTTCCGGGGCGGCCCGTCTCGGGTCCTCCGAGCTATGGGCCGCCGCCGGCCGGGCCGCCGGCTCCCGGCGCGTTCGGTACCGAACGGCCGACACGCGGCATGCCGGTTGCGGGTGCCCCCGTGTCCGGCCCGCCGGTCTCCGGGCCACCCGCGCCGCCCGTCCCCGCCCAGCCGGTGGCGCCGGCGCCCGTCACGCGGGCGGCCACGGGCCCGACGTCCGTCGCGCCGGTGTCCGGGCCGCCGGCACCGGCGGTGTCCGAGCCGCCCAGCCGACCCACGCCGCCGGTACGGCCCGTCTCAGGGCCGCCCGGGGGCGTGGCGTCCGGTGCTCCGGTCGAGCCGGTCTCCGGGCCGCCAGCGCCCCGGCTTCGACTGGAGTTCCTGCCGGCCCCCGAGCCGGCCGAGCACGTATCCGCACCCGAACAGCGGGACGAACCGCTGGTGGGGTCAGCCCCGCCCGCCGGCACACCGACAGCGGCGGGCCCGGTGGACGCGGTGGCCGACGAGTCCGTACCGGTGGAGGTTGCCGGGCCGGTTCCGCCCACCCCGGCAGGTCGCCTTCCGGTCGCCGCCGGGGCACCCGTCGTGCCCGGCCCGGCGCCCGAGGCCGCGGAGCCGGACGCCGGTGTCGGGACGCCGGACCCGGGCGAGTTGTCGGCGCCCCTGCGAACCGAGGACGACAGCCCCGCCCAGCGCACGGAAGCACGGCCGGTTCCGCGCCGGGCGGAGCCCGACGCGGCGGCGACCGACCCGCTGCCTGTGGTCCCTGAGCCGTTGTCTGCGGTCCAGGCCGCCTCTGAGCCGCCGGTCGAGCCGGCTTCGGGCCCAGTCGATGCACACTCCGCAGAGCCGGACGCCAGCCCGACGGACGTCAACGGGGCGGACGACGACCGGCCGGATGCCATCGTCGGCTGCCCGGAGCCGCCGGCCGGTCCGCTGCCCGGAGCCGGGGACACCGGCCGCGCCGTGGACCTCAACGATGCTGCCGCCGTCGGCGTGGCCGCCGACAGCCCCGGGGTGGACGCCGACGGCACGGACGTCCACGGTCTCGTCGACGTCGACGGGCCGCTGGTCGGAGCCGTTGAGCCGCAGGTCCGGGTGGACGAACCGCACGTCGCTCCCGCCGAGGTGAGTGCCGCCGCCGAGGTGAGTGTCGCCGCCGACGAACCGCGCGTTGTCGCCGACGAGGCGAGTGGCGTCCCCGACGAGGCGAGTGCCGTCGCCGACGAACACGGGAGTCTCGCCGTCCGGGCCGTTGAGGAGACGTCGGCAAGCGAGCCGACCTCGCAGTCCCGGCAGGAGGCGCGGCCACCGGGCCGACAGCCGGTCGACGAGCCGCCGTCGGCCGCGACCGCCCCCGCGCCCGCACCGGACCACTCGGACGCCTGGTTCCGACCGAACAGGCCCGCACCGCCGACCCCCGAGCCGCCGGCCCCGGAGGCGGCCCGCCCGCCGGCCACGACGGCCACCTCGGGAACCTCGCCCGTCGCTGCGCCAACGGAGGAGGGACCGGCATCCGCGCCGAGGGGCGGGGCGGCGGCGGCACCGGTGTCGGCGCTACCGATGCCGGAGCAGCCGACACGGCCCGTCTCCGCGCCGCCGACACGGCCCGTCTCCATACCGCCGGCACGGCCCGTCTCGGGACCCCCCACGCGGCCCGTCTCGGGACCCCCCACGCGGCCCGTCTCGGGACCCCCCACGCGGCCCGTCTCGGGACCGCCGGTGCGGCCGGTCTCCGGGCTGCCGGCGTACCCCGTGTCGGGGGTGCCGGCGTACCCCGTCTCCGGGCCGCCCGGGCGGCCGGTGTCGCCCGCCACCCCGGGGTCCGCCCCCGGCGTGGGCGCGTGGGTCGGGCAGGACCGGCGAGGCGTCGCCCCGGCCGACGGGGCGGCCGTGGCGGCCGACCCGGAGCGGGCGCTCGCGGCGTTGCGGTGGCGCCTGCACCCGGAGACCCTGCGGGAGGAGACCGACGACCCGGGGCGGTTGCGTGCGGTACGGGACGGGCTGACCGCCAAGCTGGCCGTCGCCCTGGACAACCGGTCCCGGGCCCGGCTGCTCAGCCTGCGGGCCGTCACGTCCCGGATCCTCGGCGACCTCGACGACGCGCTCGACGACGCCCGGCTCGCCCTGACGTACGCCGAGACCACCGGCGAGTTGCGGCGGACCGCGCTGGCGCGGGCGCGGCTGGCCCACGTGCTGCGCTGGCGGGGCGAGTTCGCCGAGGCCGACCGGCTGTTCGCCGAGGCCAACTCGACCGAACTGCCCGACCGGCTGCGCGCGGCCCTGCACGAGCACGCCGGGCGGAGCAGCTTCGACCAGGGCCGGCTCATCGAGGCGTGTCACCACTTCGAGCGGGCGCTGGACCTGCACCGGGCGGCCGACGCCGAGCTGACCGGCCGGACCCGGGTGGCCCTCGACGCCGTCGCCGAGCGGGCCGGCCGGGACGGCTTCGGCCCGTACCCGCGCAGCCGGGACGAGATCCTGCGCACCGGCCGGCCGCCGGTGCCCACGTACGACGAGGACCTGGACCGGTGGGGGTACGCCGACGCCGACGGCAACCTGGTCGTCGGCACCGACTACGCCGAGGTGCAGCCGTTCCGCGAAGGGATGGCCTGGGTACGCCGCCCGGACGGCGCCCGCTGGGCGCTGATCGACGAGGCCGGGCGCACCCTGATCGAGGCGAACAACGGCTACCGCGCGGTCGGCTCGTTCTCCGACGGCCTGGCCTGGGTCTCGATGGACGGCACCGGCGACTGGATGGCGATCGACCCGTCCAACATCGTGGTGATCCCGCCGGGCTTCGACGACGTACGCCCGTTCCGGCACGGCGTGGCGGCGGTCCGGGCCGACGGCGGCTGGGGAGCCGTCGACCGGGCCGGCGTGGTGGTCGTGCCGACCCGGTACCACGGCCTCACCACGGCGCTCGCCGACGGCCGCTACGTCGACGGCTTCACCGACGAGGGCCTGGCCGTGGTGGAGCTGAACGGCCGACGCGGGGTGGTGGACCGCACCGGCCGGACGGTCGTGGCGCCGACGCACCCCGCGCTGGTCGTGCACCCGGTCGCGTTCCTGGTCGGCGACGACGCCGGCCGCTGGGGCGCGCTCGACCGGCGGGGCGAGCCGTTGCTCGACCCGGTGCACCCGAGCCGGGACCGGGTGGTGGAGCAGATCGACCGGCTCCTGGCCGACACCAGCCCGCTGCTGTGACCCGTGCCGGTGCGCCGGCCCGCCGGCCGGTGACCGTGATCCGACCGGGCTAGGGTCGGAGCATGAAATTCCGACACCTGGGCCGCTCGGGCCTGCTGGTCAGCGAGATCTCGTACGGCAACTGGATCACCCACGGCTCGCAGGTCGAGGAGGACGCGGCGACCGCCTGCGTCCGGGCCGCGCTGGAGACGGGCATCACCACCTTCGACACCGCCGACGTGTACGCCGGCACGAAGGCCGAGGAGGTGCTCGGACGGGCCCTCAAGGGCGAGCGCCGCGAGGGTCTGGAGATCTTCACCAAGGTCTACTGGCCGACCGGTCCGGGCCGCAACGACCGCGGCCTGTCCCGCAAGCACATCATGGAGTCGATCAACGGCTCGCTGCGCCGGTTGCAGACCGACTACGTGGACCTCTACCAGGCCCACCGGTACGACCACAGCACGCCGCTGGAGGAGACGATGGAGGCCTTCGCCGACGTCGTGCACTCCGGCAAGGCGCACTACATCGGCGTCTCCGAGTGGAAGGCGTCGGAGATCCGCGAGGCCCACCGGCTCGCCCGTGAGCTGCGCATCCCGCTGGTCTCCAACCAGCCGCAGTACTCGATCCTGTGGCGGGTCATCGAGACCGAGGTCGTCCCGACCAGCGAGGAGTTGGGCCTCGGGCAGATCGTCTGGTCGCCGATGGCCCAGGGCGTGCTCTCCGGCAAGTACCTGCCGGGCCAGCCGCCGCCGGCCGGCTCCCGGGCCACCGATGAGAAGTCCGGGGCCAGCTTCATCGCCAAGTTCCTCACCGACGACGTGCTGACCCGGGTGCAGCAGCTCAAGCCGCTGGCCGAACAGGCCGGGCTGACCATGCCGCAGCTCGCCATCGCCTGGGTGCTGCAGAACCCGAACGTCTCCTCGGCGATCATCGGCGCGTCCCGCCCGGAGCAGGTACGCGACAACGTCAAGGCGGCCGGAGTGAAGCTGGACGAGGGCCTGCTGAAGGCGATCGACGACATCTTCGACCCGATCGTCGAGCGCGACCCGGCGAAGACCCAGTCCCCGCCCCAGCGGCCGTGACCCTCGGGTCCGGCCGACGCATACGCGTCGGCCGGACCCGGATCAGCCGCGCCAGAAGCGGATCAGCTCCAGGCCGGCGGAGTAGAGCCACGGGGGCAGGCCGAGCAGGTTCGCCACGGCGAAGACCGCGTCGAAGAACCAGCCGCCGATGCGCGGGTTCCACAGCAGCGCGAAGAGCAGGATGAACCCGTACGGGGCGAACAGGTCGTACATCCGCCGCCACTGGGGGTTCAGCCACGGCTGGATCATGTTGCCGCCGTCCAGGCCGGGCACGGGCAGCAGGTTCAGCACGCTGGCGGTGAGCTGGAGGAACGCCAGCAGCGCCAGCCCGGCCCAGAACTCCACCGGCCCACCCCCGCCGAACCCGATCCGCAGCACGGCCACCAGCAGCAGGGTGAACAGCACGTTGGTGGCCGGGCCGGCGAGGCTGACCAGGGTGTGCCGCAGCCGCCCCGGGATGGCGTGCCGGTCCACCCACACCGCGCCGCCGGGCAGGCCGATCCCGCCGAGCAGCACCACCACCACCGGCAGCACGATCGACAGCAGGGGGTGGGTGTACTTGAACGGGTTGAGCGTCAGGTAACCCCGGTGCGCGACGCTGCGGTCCCCGGCCCGGTACGCGACCACGGCGTGGGCGTACTCGTGCAGGCAGAGCGACACCAGCCAGCCCGAGACGACGAGCAGGAACACGTCGAACCGGACGCTGCCGATCCGGTTCCAGGCCAGCACGGCGCTGGTCACGAACAGCGCGACCAACGCCAGGAACACCGGGCTGGGCCGGAACGCCGCCCGGGGCACGCCGAGCACGAGCGGCTCGCCGCCGTCCGGACGGTCCGACACCATCACTCGGCCGGGGGCTGCAGGCTCATCCGGTAGTCGACCCGGTCGTCCTCGACGAGCGCGACCGAGGTGACGCCGGACGCCGCGAGCTCCCGCCAGGCCTGACCGATCCACGACTCGGCGTCCGCCTGGCTCCCGAACGTCTCCGTCGGCCCCTCGGTCGACTCGCCGTTCGCGCCCTCGTACCGCCAGCTCCACGCCATGCCGCGTCTCCCCTCGCCGCTGAAGTCCCCTGTGACGAACCCCGCAAGCGTAGTCGGCCGCGGCGCCGGACGGCCCGACGCTCCGTGCCCGGGGGCCGCGACCGGCCGGAACTGCGTGGTGACGCTCAAGGACACCGCCGTCGGCGTCAAGTCGGCCGTGTCGGCGTACCTGGAGGTGAAGGGGACGGCCCGCAGCACCGACAGCGGTTCCTTCGCGTGCTACGCCGGGCCCGTCCGGACGGACGCGGACCGGACCTGCGTGCGGCGGGTCGGCGGGTCGGCTACGGCAGCCCCTTCGAGCACTGCGGGTGAGCCGGGCCGGCGGGCGGCGCGGCGTCCGGCGGCTTTAAGGTACGGGCATGTCCGTTGACGGGTGGAACACGGTCCTGGTGCTCGGCGGTATCCGCTCCGGCAAGTCCGAGTTCGCGGAGTCGCTGGTGGCCGACGCGCCCACGGTGCGCTACGTGGCGACGTCGGCGCCCGGCGCTCCGGAGGACGCCGAGTGGGCGGCCCGGCTGGAGGCGCACCGGAGCCGCCGCCCGGGGAGCTGGACCACCGAGGAGACCGCCGACGAGCCGCGCCGGCTGGCCGACGTCGTCTCCTCGGCGGGGCCGAACGACACGCTGCTCGTCGACGACCTCGGCGGCTGGGTGACGGTGTTGCTCGACCCGGCCCACCAGCCGGCGGACGACACGGCGACCATCGCCGAGCTGGCCGCGGCGCTCCGCGACTGCCCGGCACGGGTGGTCCTGGTCAGCCCCGAGGTGGGGCTGTCGCTGGTGCCGACCACCCCGCTGGGCCGGGCGTTCACCGATGCCCTCGGGGCGGCCAACCGGGCCGTCGCCGACGCGTGCGACGCGGTGGTCCTGGTGGTCGCCGGCCAGGCGTGCTGGTTGAAGCCCTCCGCCGTCCCGCGCGCCACCGCCACCGTCCCGGCGCAGGTCGGTCAGGGGCAGGGCGCGCAGGCCGGGCAGGGCCTCGGGGCCGGGCAGGGCGCGCCGGTGACGGGGACCGGGGACGCGTCCGCGCGTTCGGAACCGGCCGCCGCCCGGCCCGACGACGGCGAGCGGGAGGCCACGCTGCCGGACGTGCTCACCCCGACCGCCCCGCCGGAGCCGTCCGGCGTGCCGTGGTCGGCGCCCACCACGGCGCTGCCGGTGGTCGCCACGGGCCTGGTCATCCAGGCCGGCATGGAACTGCCCATGCCCGACGAGTACGCCGGGCCGCAGGCGGTGGAGCGGCTCGCCACCCTGGACGTGCCCGGCGCCGGGCTGGGCGTGCTGGAACGGGTGGTCGGCTTCGCCGCCGCCACTCAGGGCACCGCCACCCCGGCGCCGTGGGGCACCGTGCGGGTGCTGCTGCTGCACGGCGACCACGCCGGGGGCGCCGCCGCCGGCTCGGTGCCCGGCGAGTCGGCCCGGCGGGCCGCGCAGGCCCGCGCCGGCCAGGGCGTGCTGGCCCGGCTGGCCGCCGAGAGCGGCGCCAGCCTCCAGGTGGTGGACGCGCCGGCCGCCGAACCGATGGAGGGCGTTGCGGCGCTGGACCACGAGACGGTGGAGAAGGCCCTGCGGTACGGCTGGTGGCTGGCCGAGGAGGCCGCCGACGCGGGCGTACAGCTGCTGGTGCTGGCGTCGTGCGGAGCCGGGGCCGACGCCGCTGCGGCGGCGGTGCTCGCGGCGACCGCCGGCGCGGAGCCGCCGGCCGTGCTCGGCCGGGTGGTGACGGCGAACGGCGAGATCGACGACGCGGCCTGGATGCGCCGCTGCGCGGCGGTCCGGGACGCGATGCACCGGACCCGGCGCTCCCCCCGGGACGCCAAGGACGTGCTGGCCGAACTGGGCGGCGGGGACATCGCGGTGGCCACCGGTGTGCTGCTCGGCGCGACCGCCCGCCGGATCCCGGTGCTGCTGGACGGCCCGGTCGGCCTGGCCGCCGGCATGGTCAGCCGGGACCTGGCCGGGCAGGCCCGACACTGGTGCCTGCTCGCCGACTGCGGCGGCCACCCGGCGGTCCGGCTCGCCGCCGACGTGCTGGGGCTGACCCCGCTGCTGGACCTGCGCCTCGACCTGGGCGAGGGCGCCAACGCGCTGGCCGCGCTGCCACTGCTGCGCTCGGTGCTGTCGCTGGCCGCCGCGCTGCCCACCCGCCCGGAGCCCGCCCACCCCGGTCCCGCCGGCGAGGAGCCCGGCCGCGAGGGCGACGGCGGGGAGGACCCGGGCGACGGGGAACCCGACTTCCGCGAGCCGGAGCCGGCCGGCCCCGGACCGGCCACCCCCGAACCGACCGGCCCCGAACCCGCCGAACCCGAACCCGCCGAACCCGGGCCGGCTACCACCGGGCCCGCCACCACCGGACCGGACCAGCCCACCCAGCCGGACCCGGCCGGCTGGCGTGCCGGCTGAACCCGACGACCGGACCGGGCACGCCGGGCCGGCCGGACGAAGGTACGCCGACGGGGTCCGGCTCGCGCTCACCACGTTCACCGTCCTGCCGGTACGCCCCGGCCGGGTGGACCGGGCCACGGCGGGCGCCGCGATGGCACTGGCCCCGGCGATCGGCGCGCTGCTCGGGGCGATGCTGGCCGGGACTCTGCTGCTCCTCGCCGCCGCCGCCGCACCGCTGGTCGCGGCGGGGGTGACGGTCGCGGTGGGCGCCCTGCTCACCCGAGGGTTGCACCTGGACGGGCTGGCCGACACCGTGGACGCGCTCGGGTCGTACCGGCGTGGGGCGGCGGCGCTGGAGATCATGAAGAAGCCGGACGTCGGCCCGTTCGGGGTGGCCGCGCTGGTGGTCGTACTGCTGGTGCAGGCGGCGGCGCTCGCGGAGCTGGCGGACCGGTCGTGGCCGGCGGCGCTCGCGGCGGTGGTGACGGCGACGGCGGCCGGCCGGCTCGGGGTCACCCTGGCCTGCCGGCGCGGGGTGCCGGCGGCCCGGCCGGACGGGCTGGGCGCGCTGGTCGCCGGCACCGTCGGCCCGGTCGCGGCGGCGCTCGGCACGGCCGCCGTCGCGGTCGTCGCGGTCGCCGCCGTGCCGGGCCGCCCGTGGCAGGGGCCGCTCGTCGTGCTCGCCGCCGTCGCCGTCGCGGCCCCGCTGCTGCGCCACGTGGTACGCCGACTCGGCGGGATCACCGGCGACGTGCTCGGCGCCGCCGTGGAGCTGGTCACCACGCTGGTCTACCTGGGTCTGGTGCTGACCCGCTGATCCGGACCCGCCGGGCCGGGTAGCGTTCGGGCGACAGGCCGGCGCGGGGAGACGGGGGACCCACATGCTCATCACCGACGACTTCCTGCCCGTCCCGGTCCCCGAGTCGCTCAGCGCCACCTACCTGGTGCCGATGGCGGGGCTGCCGAGGGTCAGCGCGAAGACGGCCGTGCGGGCGCTGGCCGACCGGCTCGCCGAGCCGGTGCACGGGCTGGCCACCCAGATGCTGGACAGCCCGCTGATGAGCGTGGACACCCGGCCGATCTCCGAGTTCCCCGCGCTGCCGCCGGACCTGCTGACCGCGTTCGGGGCGACCGGGGCACAGCTCGACCGGCTCGCCGCGGCCACCCACCTGGTGGTGGTGCAGGCGGAGTACCGGCCGGGCTGGCCGCCCGCGCACGAGTGGGCGGCCCGCGCGGTGGCCGCCGCGGTCGCCGAGACCGTCGGCGGCGACGTGGTGGACGTCTTCGGCCTTCAGTTCCTCGACCCGGCGGCGGCGCTTCGTTCGCTGCCGGACGAGCAGGGCCGGATCCGGCTGGTCGACTGGGTGCTGGTGCCGTACTCCTCGGACGCCGACGGGCTGTGGTTCACCACCAAGGGGCTGCGCCGGTTCGGGCTGCTGGAGTTGCAGACCCAGGGGGTGCCCGACCACCTCACCAGGGCCTGGGGCGCGGTGATGACCGGGGCGGCCCGACGGCTGCTGCGGGACTGGACCGACGGGCTGGCCGGCGAGGAGGTGCCGGCGTTCGTGCAGCTTCCGGTGCTCGCCACGATCACCGGGCACGACATCGCGGTGGCGTACGGCAACCCGGAGCAGCACGGGGCGACCGCGCCGGTGCTGCTGCGGCTGGAGCTGGACCCGGCCACGGACCCGGAGGCCGACTCGTTCCTGAGCCTGCGCCCGCCGCCGGGGCACCCGGGGCCGGCGGGAAGGTACTTCGCGGCGGCCTGCGCCACCCTGTTCAACGGCATCCAGCCGGACAAGCGGTACGCCCGCCGGGGCGACGCGATGAGCACGGCGATCGCCACCGCCCGGGCCGGCCTGGACGACATCCGGGCCCGGTTCCTGGCCGATGGGCTGCCCGGCGAGTCACAGCTCGTGGTCAAGTACGGCCTGCCGGCCGACGAGGGCCCCGAGTACGTCTGGGCGGGGGTGACCTCGTGGGAGTCCCCGGAGCGGATCGTCGGGGCCAGCGTCACCGACGCCGACACCGACCCCACGGTCCGCATCGGCTCCCCCGTGACGATCGAGGCGGCGGACGTGGTCGACTGGGCGGTACTCGACGGTACCGGCGTAACGGAGGGCGGCTGGACCCAGGCGGTCCTGGACGCCGACGACAACCGCCCTGCCTGACCCCGCCCCCCTTCGAACGGCGGGGCGGGGCCAGGCGGGGTGGGTCAGCGGACCGAGGGGGTTACGAAAGGGGGGCGGGTGAGGCGCATGGGGGCGCGGCGGCCGCGGATGTCGACCTCGACCGTGTCGCCGTCGGCGAGGGCGGCGGACGTGTCGAGCAGGGCCAGTGCGATGCCCTGCTTGCGGGTCGGCGAGAAGGTGCCGCTGGTCACCGTGCCGACCTGCGTGTCGCCGACGTACACCGGCATGCCGGGGCGCGGGATGGCCCGGTCGACCGCCTCCAGGCCGCGCAGCGTACGCGCCGGACCGGCGGCCTTCTCGGCGCGCAGCACGTCGCGGCCCCAGAACGCCGGCTTGTCCCAGCCGACCGCCCAGCCCGAGCGCGCCTGCACCGGGGTGATCTCCGGCGACAGGTCCTGCCCGTGCAGCGGGTACCCCATCTCGGTGCGCAGGGTGTCCCGCGCCGCCAGCCCGCAGGCCCGCAGCTCGTACGCCTCGCCCGCAACGAAGATCGCGTCCCAGACCGCGACGGCGTGCTCGGCCGGCACCACCAGCTCGTAGCCCAGCTCGCCCGTGTAGCCGGTGCGGCACACCACCAGGTCCGCGCCGGCCAGGGTGGCGGCGCGGAAGCACATGTAGTCGTGGTCGGTGGGCAGGCCCAGCGCGCCGAGCAGCTCCGCCGAGCGCGGCCCCTGCACGGCCAGCACCGCGTGCGCCTCGTGCTCGTCGGTGACGACCAGCCCCTGCGGCGCGGCGGCCCGCAGGCGGCGCACCACCTCGGCCGTGTTCGCGGCGTTCGGGATCAGGAAGACGTGGTCCTCGGCGTGCAGGTAGGCGATGATGTCGTCGACCACGCCGCCCGTCGCGTCGTCGCAGCAGAGCGTGTACTGCGCCTGGCCGGGGCCGATCCGGCCGAGGTCGTTGCTGAGGCAGGCGTTGACGAAGTCCGCCGCCCCGGGCCCGGCCACCCGGGCCTTGCCCAGGTGCGACACGTCGAACACCCCGACCCCGGTACGGACCGCCGTGTGTTCCTTGAGCACTCCGCCGCCGGCGTACTCCAGCGGCATCTCCCAGCCACCGAACGGGGCGAACTTGGCACCGAGGGCGGTATGCCGCCCGTGCAACGGGGAACGGCGCGGCCGGGTCGCGGCGGCGTCGGAGGTCACGTCGGTCATGGGTGGCAACTTACCGGTGCCTTAACGGCTGGTTAGCATCGGCGGGAGCCCGCCGGAGCAGTTCGGTGGGACAGCCCCAATCGTCCGGCGGTAGGTTACCGCCGGAGACCTTCATCGCCGGTACGCGACGACGCGGCCGGCCCGGCCCGCCCGGAGTAGCTTCAGTGACATCGCCCAGCACCACCATCAGCCTGGTCGACACCGACCCCGCCGAGCTCGCCGTCGACGCGATCGTGATCGGCCTGCACAGCCAGACCGGAGAGCAGGACATCGCAGGTCCGGCCGGCGCGCTGCTGCTCGCCAGCGGTGCCGAGAGCATCGCCGCCGCCTTCGACGGCAAGCTGACCGAGACGCTGGCGCTGCTCGGCGCGACCGGCGCCCCGGGCGAGGTGATCAAGCTGGCCACCCTGGGCACCATCACCGCTCCGGTCGTCGCCGCCGTCGGGCTCGGCGCGGAGCCGACCGGCGCCGCCCCGGCGCCGGAGACGCTGCGCCGAGCCGCCGGCTCGGTGGTCCGGGCCCTGGCCGGTGCGCGCCGGGTGGCGCTGACCCTGCCGCTGCCCGACGACGCCGACGCCCCCGCCGCGCTGCGTGCGGTCGCCGAGGGCGCGCTGCTCGGCTCGTACCGCTTCGCCGGGTACAAGACCCGGCCGCAGCCGGCCCGGCGTGAGCCGGTGGCCGAGGTGCTGATCGCCGTCCCGGAGGCCGGCGACGCGACCGCCCGGGCGGAGGTCGAACGGGCGCAGGCGGTGGCCGGTGCGGTCCGGCTGACCCGGGACTGGGTGAACACCGCCCCGAACATGCTGCGTCCGCCGGCGTTCGCCGACGTGGTGGCCGAAGCCGCGCGGGCTGCGGGGCTCGGCGTCGAGGTGCTCGACGAGGAGGCCCTGGCGGCCGGCGGCTACGGCGGCATCATCGCCGTCGGCCAGGGCTCCGAGGCCCCGCCGCGCCTGGTCAAGCTGACCTACACGCCGGAGGGTGGCGGCACCGGCAAGCGGGTGGCGCTGGTCGGCAAGGGCATCACCTTCGACACCGGCGGCATCTCGATCAAGCCGGCCCAGGGCATGTGGGAGATGAAGTCCGACATGGGTGGCGCGGCTGCGGTCGGCGCGGCCATGCTGGCGATCGCCGCGCTCAAGCCGGCGGTCGCGGTGACCGGGTACCTGCCGATGGCCGAGAACATGCCGTCGGGCACGAGCTACCGGCCGGGCGACGTGATCACCATGTACAACGGCAAGAAGGTGGAGGTGCTCAACACCGACGCCGAGGGCCGGATGGTCCTGGGCGACGCCCTCGCCCGGGCCTGCGAGGACGGCGCCGACTACCTGTTCGAGACCTCCACCCTGACCGGCGGTCAGGTGATCTCGCTGGGCAAGCGGATCGCCGGGGTGATGGGCAGCCCGGAGCTGTGCGAGCGGGTCCGGGTGGCCGGCGACGCGGTCGGCGAGCCGGCCTGGCCGATGCCGCTGCCGGACGACGTGCGTAAGGGCATGGACTCCGACGTCGCCGACATCTCGCAGGTCAACGCCGGGATGGACCGGGCGGGTCACATGCTCCAGGGCGGGGTGTTCCTGCGCGAGTTCGTCACCGACGAGGTGGCCTGGGCGCACATCGACATCGCCGGCCCGAGCTACCACTCGGGCGAGCCGACCGGCTACTGGACCAAGGGCGGCACCGGCGTCCCGGTCCGCACCCTGATCCACCTGGTCGAGGACGTCGCCACCAACGGCTGACCCCCGTCCCCTTAAAGACGCGCACTTTCACGGAAAGAGTGGCCATCCCGCGCGGGATGGCCACTCTTTCCGTGAAAGAGGGGCCTGCCGGGGCCCGCAGGGCCCGCGCCCGCGCGGGGGCTGGGGTCAGGGGTGGTGGGGGCGGCGCTTGCGGCGTTCGTTGTAGTCGCGCATGCGCTGTGGGTAGCCCATCAGGCGGACGTCGTAGATCGGGATGGCCAGCTTGTGGGCGAAGCGGCGGGCCCCCTCCGGGCCGTCGACGCGGCGGCGGGTCCACTCCCCGTCGTCGGCGATGAGAATCACGGTGGTCTCGGTGACGGTGGTGCGCGGCTCGATGAACGCCTCGACGCCCCGCCGGGTTCGGACGAAGTTCTCCAGGTGTTCGAGATCGGCGCGGTCGGGCGCGCGGTCGCGGCCCGCCGGGTGCGCCTGCTTGCGTCGTCGGAACAGCGCCACCGACCGTCTCCCCCGTGTCCGTCATCGAAACCGGTGCCAAGCGTACGTGTCGGTGACGTGTCGTTGGGCACCTCGCTACGCGGCCGGTGGGCGGTGGTGACAAGATGACCGAGGTGGGGACTGTCCGTGCCACCCCGCCGTGACCCCCGATGCAGTGACGCGAACTGGGAGTTGGACGTGAGCGAGCCGAACGACGCAACCTTCGACATCGTCATCCTCGGAGGTGGCAGCGGCGGCTACGCGGCGGCGCTGCGCGCCGCCCAACTGGACCTGTCGGTCGCACTGGTCGAGAAGGGCAAGCTCGGCGGGACCTGCCTGCACAACGGCTGCATCCCGACGAAGGCCCTGCTGCACGCCGCCGAGATCGCCGACCAGACCCGCGAGTCCGAGCAGTTCGGCGTGAAGGCCGAGCTGGTGGGCGTCGACATGGCGGGCGTCAACTCGTACAAGGACGGTGTGATCTCCCGGCTGTACAAGGGCCTTCAGGGCCTGGTGGGCGGCTCCAAGAACATCACCTTCGTCGCGGGTGCCGGCAGGCTGGTCGCCCCGAACGTCGTCGAGGTCGACGGCAAGCGCTACACCGGCCGCAACGTCGTGCTGGCCTCCGGCTCGTACGCGAAGAGCCTGCCCGGCCTGGAGGTCGACGGCGAGAAGATCATCACCAGCGACCACGCGCTGAACCTCGACCGGGTCCCCTCCTCGGCGATCGTGCTGGGCGGTGGCGTGATCGGTGTCGAGTTCGCCAGCGTGTGGAAGTCCTTCGGCGTGGACGTGACGATCATCGAGGCGCTGCCCCGGCTGGTCGCCGCCGAGGACGAGGAGTCGTCGAAGGCGCTGGAGCGGGCCTTCCGCAAGCGGAAGATCAACTTCAAGGTCGGCAAGCCGTTCGAGAAGGTCGAGAAGACCGACAAGGGCGTCAAGGTCACCATCGCCGGCGGTGAGACCGTCGAGGCCGAGCTGCTGCTGGTCGCCGTCGGCCGCGGCCCGAACACCGCCGACCTCGGGTACGAGGAGCAGGGCGTCAAGACCGACCGCGGCTACGTGCTGACCGACGAGCGGCTGCGCACCGGCGTGCCGAACGTGTACGCCGTCGGCGACATCGTGCCCGGCCTCCAGCTCGCCCACCGCGGCTTCCAGCAGGGCATCTTCGTCGCCGAGGAGATCGCCGGCCAGAACCCGGCCGTGATCGACGAGGCCGGCATCCCGCGGGTCACCTACTGCGACCCGGAGCTGGCGTCGGTCGGCCTCACCGAGGCGAAGGCCAAGGAGCAGTACGGCGCCGACAAGGTCAAGACGTACAACTACAACCTGGGCGGCAACGGCAAGAGCCAGATCCTCAAGACCGCCGGCTTCGTGAAGCTGGTACGGGTCGAGGACGGCCCCGTCGTCGGCGTTCACATGGTCGGCGCCCGGGTCGGCGAGCTGGTCGGCGAGGCGCAGCTCATCTACAACTGGGAGGCCTACCCGGCCGAGGTGGCGCAGCTCGTGCACGCCCACCCGACCCAGGGCGAGGCCCTAGGCGAGGCGCACCTCGCCCTCGCCGGCAAGCCGCTGCACGCGCACGCCTGATCGAGAACTGATTCCGCGGCGTCCGGCGGCAGACGGGCGAGATCGCACCAGGGGAATGAAGGAGTTTCAGAACATGCCGGTATCGGTCACCATGCCTCGGCTCGGCGAGAGCGTCACCGAGGGCACCGTCACCCGCTGGCTCAAGCAGGAGGGCGACACCGTCGAGGTCGACGAGCCGCTGCTCGAGGTCTCGACCGACAAGGTCGACACCGAGATCCCGTCCCCGGCGGCGGGTGTGCTGAGCCGGATCGTGGTGGGCGAGGACGAGACCGCCGAGGTGGGCAGCGAGCTGGCCGTCATCGCCGGCGAGGGCGAGTCGGCAGGCGGCGAGGCCGCCGCGCCGCAGCAGGAGGAGCCGGCCGAGGAGGCCGCCGAGGCCGCAGCCGAGCCGCAGGCCGAGGCGGAGCAGCCGGCCGTCGAGGAGCCGGCGGCCGAGGCCGCCCCGGCGCAGGCCGCCCCGGCCCCGTCCGGCGAGGGCACCCCGGTCAAGATGCCGGCCCTGGGCGAGAGCGTCACCGAGGGCACCGTGACCCGCTGGCTCAAGCAGGTCGGCGACACCGTCGAGGTGGACGAGCCGCTGCTGGAGGTCTCGACCGACAAGGTCGACACGGAGATCCCGTCGCCGGTCGCCGGCACCCTGCTGGAGATCAAGGTCGCCGAGGACGAGACCGCCGCCGTCGGCGCCGACCTGGCGATCGTCGGCGCGGCCGGTGCCGCCCCGGCCGAGGCGAAGCCCGAACCGAAGCCCGAACCGAAGGCAGAGGCCAAGCCCGAACCGAAGGCGGAGGCCACCAAGCCCGAGGCGAAGCCGGAGCCGAAGGCCGAGGCCAAGCCGGAGCCGAAGGTGCAGGAGCCGACCCCGGGCCAGTCGTACAACGAGCCGGCGGCGGAGGCCGAGACCGCGGCCAAGCCGGTGCAGGCCGAGCAGCAGGCCCAGCCCGCGGCCCCGACCGCCACCCCGCAGCGCCCGTCGGCACCCGCCGAGGGCGGCGGCGAGGAGGCTGCCGGGTACGTGACCCCGCTGGTACGCAAGCTGGCCGGCGAGCACGGGGTGGAGCTGTCCTCGATCAGCGGCACCGGTGTGGGTGGCCGGATCCGCAAGCAGGACGTGCTGGAGGCGGCGGAGCGGGCCAAGGCGGCGAAGGCCGCCCCGGCCCCGGCGGAGCAGCCGGCCGCCCCGGCGGCCCCGACGAAGCCGGCCGCGAAGCCGCAGCCGAGCGCGAAGCGCGGCACCACCGAGAAGCTGCCCCGGATCCGGGCGACCATCGCCAAGCGGATGCAGCAGTCGCTGCACGAGATGGCGCAGCTCACCACCGTGGTCGAGGTGGACGTCACCAAGGTCGCCAAGCTGCGGGCCCGGGCCAAGGACTCGTTCCAGCAGCGGCACGGGGTGAAGCTGTCGTTCCTGCCGTTCTTCGCCCTCGCGGCGGTCGAGGCGCTCCAGGCGTACCCGATCGTGAACGCCAGCATGGACCTCGACGCCGGGACGATCACCTACCCGGAGGCCGAGCACCTCGGCATCGCGGTGGACACCGAACGCGGCCTGATGGTGCCGGTGATCCACGGCGTCGGTGACCTGAACCTGGGCGGGATCGCCAAGCGGATCGCCGACCTGGCGGAGCGTACCCGGACCAACAAGATCAGCCCGGACGAGATCGCCGGGGCGACGTTCACGCTGACCAACACCGGCAGCCGGGGCGCGCTGTTCGACACCCCGATCGTGCCGTCGCCGCAGTCGGCGATGCTCGGCACGGGTGCCGTGGTGAAGCGCCCGGTCGTGGTGAGCGACCCGGAGCTGGGCGAGGTCGTCGCGGTCCGCTCGATGGTGTACCTGGCCCTGTCGTACGACCACCGGCTGATCGACGGCGCGGACGCGGCCCGCTTCCTGGTCGCGGTCAAGGAGCGGCTGGAGGCCGGCAACTTCGAGGCCGAGCTCGGCCTGTAACTCCCGCTGTCCCACGCGACGGGCGCCCCGGTCACACCGACCGGGGCGCCCGTCGCCGGTACTCCTCGAAGTACCCTGAGCCGAATCGACCCCGGGCCCGCCGCGCGCTGCGAGAGTGGACGGGTGGGCGGCAACCGGCGGCGAAGGCTCGGCCCGGCCGTGGCGATCGCCCCGGGCGCCCGGGTCGACAGGTTCGAGATCTTCTTCGACCTGGTCTTCGTCTTCTCGTTCTTCATCATCACCCGGGCGACCGCTGCCGAGATCACCAGCTCGTCCCTGCTGCACGCCATGCTGGTGCTCGCCGTGCTCTGGTGGGCCTGGGTGGTGCACAGCGTGGTGGCCACCCGGATCCGGCTCGGCCAGGGCTTCGTCCCGGTGCTGATGGTCGTCGGGATGGCCGCGCTCTTCTGCTTCGCGCTGGCGCTGCCCCAGGCCTTCGACGATCCGCGCGAGGGCTCAGCAGGGCCGGTGATCGTCGCGGTCAGCTACGTGGTCATCCGCGGCGTGCACATGCTCCTCCTCTACCTGTACGCCGCGCGGGAAAGCCCGGAGGAGCGCCGGCAGCTTCTCCGGTTCGCCCCGGAGGTCGTGCTCAGCACGCTCCTGCTGCTCGCGGCAGCGCTGATCCCCTCCCTGATCAACGATCTGGGCTGGGCGACCCTGACCCGCAACGGGCTCTGGGTGGCCGTGGTGCTGCTCCAGTACGGCACGGGGCTCTTCGGCACCGAGGGGTGGGCGGTGCCGTCCGCGGAGCACTGGACGGAACGCTACGACCTCATCCTGATCATCGCGCTGGGCGAGTCGGTCATCTCGGTCGGCGTCGGCAGCAACCTGCTCGGCCAGCCGCCCACCTGGCCGGCGATCGCCGCGGCCGTCCTCGGCATCTTCTTCACCGCGGCGCTGTGGTGGGCCCACTACGACGTCATCGGGCCGGCCGCCCGGATCGCGCTGCACGCCGCGAAGGACCGCCCCCGGGCGACGATGGCCCGCGACGCCTTCGCCTACCTCTACCTGCCGATGATCGCCGGGATCATCCTGTTCGCCCTGGGCTCCGAGGAGATCGTGCGCGAGATCGCCAGCCCCGACGTGCCCGTCGGCGAGGCGGCCCACGGCCCGGCCGTGCCCCTGCTCTTCAGCGGGGTGGCCTGCTACCTGTGCGGGAACATGCTGTTCCAGTTCCGCACGCTGCGCACGCTGTCCTGGACCCGGGTCGCCGCCGTCGTGGTGCTCGCCGCCTGCATCCCGGTCGGCGTGCGCCTGCCCGGGCTGGCCGCCATGGGGCTGTTGACCGCGATCTGTGTGGGCCTGGTCGCGGCCGAGGTGATCATCATGGCGGAGGGCCGGCAGGCCCTGCACGATGAGGTCATCCGCGAGCGCGACAGCCACGAGGCGAGCGAGGCCGCCTGGCGGGCCCGGTGGCGCGAGAACGCCTCCGGGGAGCAGCGGCCCGACCTGCGGTGACCGTTCCCCGGCCGACCGTGGCCGTTCGCCGGCCGACCGGGCCCGGCGCGGGCCGGCAGGACCGGTAGCGCGGCGGCGTACTGTGGTGCGGCTCGCAGGGCCGGCACGCGACGGCCGTGGTGGGTAGGATCATCGCCAGCGTCGCGGTGCACCCGGCAAGGAGACCGCCGAGGGCATGGAGGCGCGGGACGTACGGGACTGACGTGCACCCTTCCCCAGGGCCGGGCGACCGCCTCACGGCGCTCGGCACCCAGTTGATCGAGATCCACCACTGGCTCCGCGAGGAGCTGGCCCGCTTGCGGGAGAGCCTCGAACCCGGCGCGACGCCGACCGGCGGCGACCGGCTGCGCAGCCTGCGGGCCCACTGCCTCAGCTTCTGTTCCGCCCTCACGGCGCACCACACCGGCGAGGACGCCGGCGCGTTCCGGGTGCTCGCCGAGGAGGAGCCACGGCTGCGCCCGGTCCTGGAGAAGCTCGCCCAGGACCACCGGATGATCGACGGCATCGTGCGCCGGATCGAGGAGCTGGCCGCCGGCCCGCCTGCTGCCGACCCGGCCGCCGCCGCCCGGGTGCTCGCCGAGCTGGACGGCCTCGCCGCCATCGTCGAGTCGCACTTCGGCTTCGAGGAACGGACGATCATCGCCGCGCTCGACGCGCTGCGCGCCGACGCCGGCACCGCCGAGGAGCTGTTCGGCCTCGCCCCACCGGCCTGGTGACACCGTCCGTGCGGCTTGGGGCGTGCCCTGCTGAGCAGCACCGATTGCCCGACGGCCCAGGCAGGCGGCGCATGGGCAGGGGCTTCAGCGGTCGGCTGATTCGCCGGTCGGCAGAATCCGGCCCGGTGCGCTGGCCCGACGCGGGTGGACGCCGCACCCTGGGGCGATGGCGATCTTCTCCCTCCAGTCCACCCCCACCGACGCCGCGAGCTGGCTCGACCTGGCCCGCCGGGCCGAGGCCGCCGGCTTCGACGCCCTGCTCGCCGCCGACCACCCCGGCTCCTGCGGCAACCCCTTCGTGGCGCTGGCCGCCGCCGCGTCGGTGACGTCGACGATCGGGCTCGGCTCGTACGTGTCGAACCTCGGCGTCCGCGAGCCGATGCTGCTCGCCACCGACGTGGCCACCCTCGACGTGGTCTCCGGCGGGCGGGCCCGCCTCGGCGTCGGCGCCGGCCACACCCCGGCCGAGTGGCGGGCGGTCGGCCGGGAACGCCCCGACGTGGCCGGCCGGGTACGGCGCTGCCTCGCCGTCACCGAGGCGGTCCGCGCCCTGCTCGACGGGGAGGAGGTCACCGTGGACTCCCCCGACCTGACCGTGCGCGCCGCCCGGCTGACCTCGCCCCGGCCGGTGCAGCGGCGCGTCCCGCTGACCGTCGGGACGTCCAACTCGACGCTGTTGCGTTGGGCGGGGGCGCACGCCGACGTGGTCGGGCTGGCCGGCTTCGGTCGTACCCTCGAAGACGGCCACCAGCACGAGGCCCGGTGGCGGGCCGACCAGATCGAGGCGCAGCTCGCCTGCGTCGCCGAGGGGGCGGCGGGCCGGAACGCGCCACCGGCCCTGGAGGCGCTGGTACAGACGGTGCTGGTGACCGACGACGCGGAGGCCGCCGCCGCCGAGCAGGCCGCCCGGACCGGCCTCACCGTCGCCGAACTGCTGGCCACGCCGTTCGTGCTGATCGGCACGGAGGACGAGATCGTCGCATCGGTCGCCGAGCACGAGCGCCGCTGGGGCGTCACCCGCTTCGTGGTACGCACCAACGCCCTCGACCCGCTCACCCCGGTGCTGCGCCGCCTCGCGCCACTGGTCGAGGCCACGCCGCAGGAGCGATCCGCGTAGCACCTTCGGTAACGCGCGCCGAGGTCGTCGCCGCCTTCGCCACCGCGCCTGTCCTCGACCCTGCCACTTTCCGGGGCCGACCTCGACGAGGCCATGCAACAAGAACTGTCCGACCGTGAGTGGTGAAGCCCTCGGACGCGGGCTGATCGACACCAACCGAATCCGACCGCTGACCCGACGATGAGCGGAGACCTACCAGTTCCGGAGCGTTCCGGGGCCGGGCGGCCTAACGGGAACCGCCGGCGATCGGCCAGGCGTACAAGATCTTGCTCGATCCCGGAAGGTGTGGCCTCCTACTCGCAATGAGGCCACACCTTCCATGATCGAGCACGATCTTGTTCCCTGATCCAGCGCGAAGCCGCACGTATACCGGACACCCGATTCGATGAAGTCGATCTCGAAGAACGACAACCGCGAGGTTGCCTCCGGGTCGAGGTTGAAGAACTCTCGCGGTACGCCGGACGTGGACGCCCAGTCGGCGTAGGAGCGGAGACCGCCTGACCCGGGCCACCACTACAAGCGGGTTCGAGCGTGATCTTGGATGCCGACGACGTGCCCGGGCGGTGTGATCGAGATCCGCTCCCCGCGTCCGATCGGGGTCGCGTGCTCGAAGATGGGGGTATGCGCATCCTGATGGCCGGCGCGTCCGGCTTCCTGGGCACCCGGCTGGTCGACCGCCTGAAAGCCGACGGGCACCAGGTCACCCGCCTGGTCCGGCGGTCGGCGCGGACCCCCGACGAGCGCCGGTGGAACCCGTCCGGCGCGCAGCTCGACCCGGCGGTGGTCGCCGACGCCGACGCCGTGGTCAACCTGGCCGGCGCCGGCGTCGGCGACAAGCGGTGGAACGACGGGTACAAGCGGCTGATCCGGTCGAGCCGGGTCGACACCACCACCACGCTGGCCATCACGATCGCCGGCATGCCGGCCGCCGATCGCCCGGCGGTGCTGCTGAACGCCTCGGCCGTCGGGTGGTACGGCAACACGGGCGACCGGGTGGTCGAGGAGGACGCCCCGGCGGGCGAGGGCTTCCTCGCCGACGTCTGCCGGGTCTGGGAGGCGGCCACCCGACCGGCCGAGGACGCCGGGGTGCGGGTGGTCCGGCTGCGCACCGGGCTTCCGCTGCACCGCGACGGCGGGCTGCTCAAGCCGCAGCTCCTGCCGTTCAGGCTGGGCGTCGCGGGGCGACTCGGCAGCGGCCGGCAGTGGCTGCCGTGGATCTCGATGGTCGACTGGCTGCGCGTGGTGCAGTTCCTGCTGGACCGCGACGACGTGGCCGGCCCGGTCAACGGGGTCGGCCCGGCCCCGGTCACCAACGCCGAGTTCACCAGGGAGCTGGCCCGCCAGCTGCACCGCCCGGCGGTCGTGCCGATCCCGGCGCTGGCCCTCAAGGTGGCCCTCGGCGGCTTCGCCCAGGAGGCGCTGACCAGCGCCCGGGTCCTCCCGGGGGTGCTGACCCGGGCGGGCTTCACCTACCGCCATCCCGACCTGCCGGGCGCCCTGCACGCCGCCCTGCACGACTGAGCGCCGGGACCCCTCGACGTCGAGGGGCCCCGGCCCCCGTCAGCAGTTGCGCAGCTCCGGGGACTGCAAGCGGTCAAGCCTCCGTGTCTGACCGGCGTGTCCAGGTCCGGTTGGTAACGTCCGCTGCGTGCCGTCCTCCCCGTCCCCGGCCACCGGACCGACGCCCGCCCCCGCCGCCACCCCGGCACGCAGCCGCGACCGGCGGGCCGACCTGACCCTCGTCCTCGTCGCACTGGCGCTCGCGGTCTGGGTGACCAGTGGGCTGTGGCGGGACCCGGACCAGCGGGCGATCACCGTGAACTCCAGCGACCAGGCGCTGTTCGAGTGGCTGCTCGCCTTCGGCGGGCACGCGCTCACCCACGGCGAGAACCCGCTGTTCACGTACCTGATCAACGTCCCCGACGGGGTGAACCTCGCGGTGAACACCTCGATCACCGTGTACGCCGCGGTCTTCGCGCCGCTGACGTACCTGGTCGGGCCGCCGGCGACGTTCCTGGTGATCCTCACCCTCAACCTGGCCGCCACGGCGGTGGCCTGGTACCTGCTGCTGTCCCGGCAGTTCGTCCACAGCCGGCTCGCGGCGGCGGTCGGCGCGCTGTTCGTCGCGTACTCCCCCGGCATGGTGTCGCACGCCAACGCCCACCTGAACTGGACGGCCGGCTGGCTGGTGCCGCTGCTGGTCTGGCGGCTGTTCGCGCTGCGCCGCCCCGCGCACTGGCTGCGCAACGGGATCGTGCTCGGCGTCGCCGTCGCGGTGGCCTTCTCCATCGCCGCCGAGGGGCTGTTCTTCACCGCCCTGGCGCTCGGCGTCCTCCTGCCCGTCTGGGCGCTGCACCCGAGCCGGCGGGCCGCCGCCCGGGCCGCGCTGCCCACCTTCCTGCGCGGGCTGGGCGTCACCGCGCTGACCGCCGGGGTGCTGCTGGCGTACCCGCTGTGGTTGCACTTCGCCGGGCCGCAGCGGTTCCACGGCACCGGCTTCGACCCGATCGTCCACTCCGAGGACGTCGCGGCGTTCGGGGCGTACCCGCGCCGGTCGCTGGCCGGCGAGGCCGGGCTGGGCACCTCGCTCGCGCCCAATCCCACCGAGGAGAACTCGTTCTTCGGGGTGCCGCTGCTGCTGCTCGCCGCCGTCTGCCTCGGCTACCTGTGGCGGTGGGACCGGGCCCGGCGGGCCACCGTGTGGGCGCTGGGCGTCACCGGCGTGGTCTTCGCGGTGCTGTCCTGGGGCCCCCGGGCCAAGTGGAACGGCGAGCGCACCGACCGGCCGCTGCCGTTCCTGCTGCTGGACAACCTGCCGGTGGTCAACGCCGCCCTGCCGTCCCGGCTGGCCCTGGTGGTGGCCCCGGTGATCGGGCTGCTGCTGGCGTACACCGTCGACCGGCTCCGGGCCGACCCGCCCCGGCGCCGCGCCGCGTCCGCCGCCTGGGGCCTCGGCTTCGCGGCGGCGCTGCTGCCGCTGCTGCCGACCCCGCTGCTGACCAGCGTCCGCGAGCCGGTGCCGGCGTTCGTCACGGCCGGCACCTGGCGACAGTACGTCTCCCCGGGCGGGGTGCTCACCCCGCTGCCGCTGACCCTCGACGTGACCCCGGACGGGCAGCGCTGGCAGGCGTACGCGCTGGCCCACCGGCAGGGCGAGTTCCGCATCCCGGCCGGGTTCTTCCTCGGCCCGGGCGGCCCGGACGGCCGGGGCCGGATCGGCCCGCCACCGCGCACCTTCGACACCCTGATGGACCAGGCCGGCCGGACCGGGCTGGTGCCGATCATCACCGAGGGCAGCATCGAGGAGTCCCTGGCCGACCTGCGGTACTGGGGCGTCGAGGTGGTGGTGCTCGCCGACCGGGTGCACGGCGCCAAGTACGACCTCGACGAGGAGGCCCTGCGCCGCACCGCCACCGCCCTGCTCGGCCCCCCGCAGCGCGTCGACGACGTCTGGCTGTGGAAGGTCCCCCCGGCCTGACCCGACACGTCGGCGGTGAGCCGGCTCACCGCAGGTGACCGGCGGGTACGGGACTAGGCTGGTGGGCGTGACCGCGACGATTCCGGGGCTGACCGCCGTACGTGCAGGGGTGCTCGACTACCAGGCCGCGTGGGACGAGCAGCGGCGACTGCACGAGTCGGTGGTGGCCGGCGAGCGCGGCGACACGGTGCTGCTGCTGGAGCATCCGAGCGTCTACACCGCGGGCAAGCGCACCGAGCCGTGGGACCGGCCGATGGACGGCACCCCGGTCGTCGACGTCGACCGGGGCGGCAAGATCACCTGGCACGGTCCGGGGCAGCTCGTCGGGTACCCGATCCTGCGGCTGCCCGACCCGGTGGACGTCGTCGCGTACGTGCGCCGCACCGAGCAGCTGCTGATCGACGTCTGCGCCGAGTTCGGGCTGGCCGCCGGCCGGGTCGAGGGGCGCAGCGGGGTCTGGGTGCCCGAGGACGCGAGGGGCCCGGCCCGCAAGGTGGCCGCCATCGGCATCCGGGTCGCCCGGGGGGTCACCCTGCACGGCTTCTCGATCAACTGCGACTGCGACCTGGCGTACTTCGACCGGATCGTGCCGTGCGGCATCCGCGACGCCGGGGTCACCTCGCTCGCCGCGGAACTGGGCCGCCCGATCACCGTGGCCGACGTGCTGCCGGTGGTCGAGCGCCGACTGCCCACCCTGGTCGCCCTGCCCGCCTGAGCCGCTCAGGCTCGGCGGCCCTCTAGGCTCGACGGCCTTCTAGGCTCGACGGATGCAGATCGACCTCGTCACCCTCGTCGTCGCCGAGTACGACCCGGCCATCGCCTTCTTCACCGAGCTGCTCGGCTTCGAGCTGGTCGAGGACAGTCCCTCGCTGACCAACGACGGCCGCCCGAAGCGCTGGGTGGTGGTCCGCCCGCCGGGCGCGGGGACCGGCCTGCTGCTGGCCCGCGCCGACGGGGAGCGGCAGGAGGCGGCGGTCGGCGACCAGACCGCCGGCCGGGTCGGCTTCTTCCTCCGGGTCGACGACTTCGAGTCCACCCACCGCCGCCTCGTCGACGCGGGCGTCGAGTTCGTCCGGCCTCCGCGCGCCGAGCCGTACGGCCGGGTGGCCGTCTTCCGCGACATCGCCGGCAACCCCTGGGACCTCCTCGGCCCGGCCTGACCCGACCCGGGCCGATCTGCCCCGGCGCGTCCTGCCCCGGAGCGACCTGCCCCGGCACTGTGCAGTCCGCCCTCCAACTCCACCGGCCCCCCTGCGCTCCCTCCGGAGTCCTCGCGCCCTCCCGGCCGGACGCACCCGGGCACGCTGCCCGTCGGGTGCTCGACAACGCGACCGGCACTCCGTTGACGCACCGTCACCACCTGCCCCCAGCACCCACCCCTCCCCCCACTCGCTTTGCTCTGCACCCGCCGGCGCAACAGTTACTGCACGTGCCTGTTGCATCGGTGGGTGCAGAGCAAAGGGGCGGGGTGGAGGTTGAGGTGGGCGGGGTCGGCCCAGGTCAGGGGTGGCCGCGGCGGGGTGGCCTGGGGCCGCCAGCCCGCCATGGCTGACGGTGGGTGACGGGGACGCGCGACCGGCCGGTCCGTGACGCCGCGTAGGCGCCGAGCAGGAATCCGCCGCTCAGGGGGTGAGCCGGTGCAGGTCGCGGGGGAACGCGGTGACCTCGCGGACGTTGGCCGCGCCGACCAGGCGGGCGACGAAGCGTTCCAGGCCGATCGCGAAGCCACCGTGCGGCGGCATGCCGTGCCGGAACGCGTCGAGATAGCCCGCGTACGGCCCGACCGGCTCGCCGCGCGCCGCGAGGGCGGCCAGGTAGTCGTCGTACCGGTGCAGGCGCTGCCCGCCGGTGACCAGCTCGACACCCCGGAACAACAGGTCGAACCCGTTGGAGTACGCCGGCCTGGCCGGGTCGGGGTGGGTGTAGAACGGCCGCTTCGCCATCGGGTACCCGGTGACGAAGACGAACTCCGAGGAGTGCTCGGCGCGGGCCCACTCCCCCAGCGCCCGCTCGTGGGCGGGGGCGAGGTCCGGCTCGTCGGCCGGGGCGCCGGCGATCCGCAGGGCCTCGGTGAAGTGCACCTCCGGGATCCGTGCCGGCACCTCCGGCGGGGTCACGCCCAGCGCGGCCAGGGCGACGCCGGCCCGGTCCGCCACGGTCGTCAGCATCCCGGCGAGGGTGTCCCGCAGCACGGCCATGACGTCGCGGTGGTCGGCCACGAAGCCCAACTCGGCGTCGAGCGAGGTGTACTGGGCCAGGTGCCGGACGGTGTCGTGCGGTTCGGCCCGGAACACCGGCCCGACCTCGTACACCCGCTCGAAGACGCCCACCATGAGCTGCTTGTAGAACTGCGGCGACTGGGCCAGGTACGCGGGCCGACCGAACCAGTCCAGCGCGAAGACGTTGGCGCCGGACTCGGTCGACGAGCCGACCACCTTCGGGGTGTGGATCTCCACGAAGTCGCGGGCGTCCAGGGCGGCCCGGAAGCCGGCCACCGCCGCCGCCGAGATCCGCAGCGCCGCCGAGCGGGCCGGGTGGCGCAGCGCGACGGGCGCGTGGTCGAGCTGGGTGGGCAGGCTCGCGGTCAGCGCCGGCCGGTACAGGTCGAACGGGGGCGGGACGGCGGGCGGGCCGAGCGGTCGTACCGTCGGGTCGGTCAGCTCGACCCCGGCGGGGGCCGCCGGGTTCGCGGTGGCCGTGCCGACCACCTCGACGACGGTCTCCTCGGTGAGCGCCCCGACGGCGGCGCGGACGGCCGGGTCGGTGACCACGACCTGGGTCAGGCCGGCGGCGTCCCGCACGATCAGGAACGTCACCGACTTGAGCAGCCGGCGGCGGTGCACCCAGCCGGCGACCCGGACGGTCGCGCCGGCGTGGGCGGGGAGCTGGGTGGACAGGATGCGTTGCACGGCGGGCTGCTCCTCGATCAATCGCAACGCCTTCGCCGCCGCAGGGCGGCGAAGCGTCGCCTCAGCCCCGGGAGGTGTGGGCGAGCGGGTCCTCGCGGTGCCACCACACCTTCGCCCCCGCTCGCGCGGGGGCCTCGTTCGTCGCCTGGTGACCGGGGCCAGCCGGGCGGGCTCTACTGGGCGGACGCCGGCAGGGTCGCCGCGCACGCCGTTCTTCCCGCAGCTCGGGAGGGTCTTCGCGCGCCGACGCCAGACCGCCTCGCAGCGAACGGCGGCTCTCTCGACTGGCGGGCGGCGCGCTACTCGGCTCCGTCACAGCTTTGCCGCAAGCTAACACCCCGGGCGGGGGCAGGTAACGGGATTTTCGGCGCTGGCGGTGGGCGGCGTCACAGGGATCAGGGGGTGATGGCCGTCGCCTCACCTCCATCGACAGCGACCGTCCGGCGTAGGCTCAATTCGTGACGATCGAGCACTTCGCGCCGACGACGCCCCCGACCGAGCAGCCGCCGACCAGCCCCGCTGCGCGTACCGCCACGGTCGCCCCCGAGGGGCGGCGCATGCTGCGGATCGAGGCGCGCAACGCCGAGACACCGATCGAACGCAAGCCGCCGTGGATCAAGGTCAAGGCCAAGATGGGGCCGGAGTACACCCAGCTGCGCGGGCTCGTCTCGCGCGAGGGGCTGCACACCGTCTGCCAGGAGGCCGGCTGCCCCAACATCTACGAGTGCTGGGAGGACCGGGAGGCCACCTTCCTCATCGGTGGCGACCAGTGCACCCGGCGCTGCGACTTCTGCCAGATCGACACCGGCAAGCCGGCCGAGTTCGACGCCGACGAGCCGCGCCGGGTGGCCGAGTCCGTGGTGTCGATGGGCCTGCGCTACGCCACGATCACGGGTGTCGCCCGCGACGACCTGCCCGACGGCGGCGCCTGGCTGTACGCCGAGACGGTCCGCCAGATCCACGCCCTTCAGCCGGGCTGCGGCGTCGAGCTGCTGATTCCCGACTTCAACGCGGTCCCCGAGCAGCTCGCCGAGGTCTTCGGCTCCCGCCCCGAGGTGCTGGGGCACAACGTCGAGACGGTGCCGCGGATCTTCAAGCGGATCCGGCCGGCGTTCCGCTACGACCGCTCGCTGGACGTGATCCGGCAGGCCCGCGCCGACGGCCTGGTCACCAAGAGCAACCTCATCCTCGGCATGGGCGAGGAGCGGGCCGAGGTGTCCCAGGCCCTGCGCGACCTGCACGAGGCGGGCTGCGAGCTGATCACCATCACGCAGTACCTGCGCCCGACGCCCCGGCACCACCCGGTGACCCGCTGGGTCAAGCCGGAGGAGTTCGTGGAGCTGCGCGAGGAGGCCGAGGAGATCGGCTTCGCCGGGGTGATGAGCGGTCCGCTGGTGCGCTCGTCGTACCGGGCCGGCCGGCTCTACCGGCAGGCACTGGACGCCCGCGACGCCGTTCGCGCCTGACCCGTCGGCCCGCGCGCGCCGGGGCCGGACGGACGTACGCGGGCCGCCCCGTCCCACCCAGCGGGGCGGCTCTTGCCGAGAGACGTCGAAGATGATGAATTAAGTCATGCCCCTGCCACATACGGTGATCATCGGCGCCGGCCCGGCCGGCCTGACCGCCGCCTACGAACTGACGAGGCGGAACGCCCCCGTCGAGGTGATCGAGACGGACGACGTGGTGGGCGGGATCAGCCGCACCGTCGAACGGGACGGCTGGCGGTTCGACATCGGCGGGCACCGGTTCTTCACCAAGGTGGCCCGGGTCGAGGCGTTCTGGCACGAGGTGCTGCCCGACGGCGACTTCCTGCTGCGTCCCAGGATGAGCCGGATCCACTACCGGGGCCGGCTGTTCGACTACCCGCTGCGGGCCGGCAACGCGCTGGGCAACCTGGGGGTCGTCGAGGCGGTTCGCTGCGTCGGGTCGTACCTGTGGGCGCGGATGCGACCGCCGGCGGACCAGAGCCACTTCGAGGGCTGGGTGTCGGCCCGCTTCGGCACCCGGCTGTACCGGATGTTCTTCAAGACGTACACGGAAAAGGTCTGGGGCATCCCGGCCACCGAGTTGCAGGCCGACTGGGCGGCCCAGCGGATCCGCAACCTGTCGCTGGCCGGGGCGGTGCGCAACGCGCTGCTGCCCCGCCGGGCCCGGGCCGACATCACCAGCCTGATCGAGGAGTTCCAGTACCCCCGGCTCGGTCCGGGGATGATGTGGGAACGCTGCGCCGAACTGGTCACCAAGGCCGGCGGCGTGGTGACGCTGAGGGCCCGGGCGGCGACCGTGCACCGCGCCGACGGCCGGGCGGTCGCGGTGACCGTGGCCGGGCCGGATGGCACGCGCCGGGTCGCCGCCGACCACGTGATCAGCAGCATGCCGCTGCCCGCGCTGGTCCGGGCCGTGGACCCGCCCGCGCCGCCGGAGGTGCTGGCCGCCGCCGACGCGCTGCGGCACCGCGACTTCCTCACCGTGGCCCTGGTGGTGCCGGCCGCCGCCGGCTTCCCGGACAACTGGATCTACGTGCACACCCCGGGGGTACGGGTCGGCCGGGTGCAGAACTTCGGCTCCTGGTCGCCGTACCTGGTGCGGGAGGGGTTCACCTGCCTGGGGCTGGAGTACTTCGTCGACGTCGGTGACGACCTGTGGGACGCCGCCGACGACGAACTGATCGCCCTGGGCACCGCCGAACTGGAGGCGCTCGGGCTGGTCGACGCCGGTGCGGTCTCCGCCGGGTACGTGGTCCGGATGCCGAAGGCGTACCCGCTCTACGACACCGGGTACGAGCAGGCCGTGGAGACCGTCCGCGCCTGGCTCGCCGAGGCGGTGCCGAACGTGCACCCGGTCGGCCGCAACGGCATGCACCGCTACAACAACCAGGACCACTCGATGCTCACCGCGATGCTGACCGTGGAGAACATCCTCGACGGCGGCGAGCACGACGTGTGGACGGTCAACGTCGAGGAGGAGTACCACGAGCAGGCCGGCGGCTCCCCGGCAGCCGGGTCCACCGGCCGGCACGGCACCGGCCGCGCCGCACCGGTCCTGCCCCGCCGGGCCTGACCGGCCGGAGCATCGGGCGCGGATCAACCCCGTTGTACGGCGACCACTAGACTCTGCGACATGGCAAAGCCCCAGGAGAAGGTCTCGTTCGGCCAGCGGCTGAAGCAGATCGGGATGGTGTTCCAGTTCACCGCCAAGCAGGACCGGTGGTTCGCGCCGCTGACCGCCGGCGCGGTGCTGATCCCGCTCGCGCTGACCGTGGTCGCGGTGATCCTCTGGGGCTGGTTCTGGCTGCCGCTGGGCATCCTGATCACCCTGCTCGCCGTGCTGATCGTGCTGAACCTGCGATCCAACAAGGCGATGATGAACGCCGCCGAGGGGCAGCCCGGCGCGGCGGCGCAGATCATGGAGAACATGCGGGGCGACTGGCGGGTCACCCCCGCCGTCAGCGCCACCACCCAGATGGACATGGTGCACCTGGTGATCGGGCGTCCCGGCGTGATCCTGCTGGCCGAGGGGAACCCGCAGCGGGTCCGCGGCCTGCTGGGGCAGGAGAAGCGCCGGCTGACCAAGGTGATCGGCTCCGCCCCGCTCTACGACTACGTGATCGGCCAGGCCGAGAGCGAGCTGCCGATCCGCAAGCTGCGAATGACCCTGATGCGGCTGCCGCGCAGCCTCAGCGGCAAGGACGTCAACGCCCTCGACAAGCGGCTCAAGGCGCTCACCGCCCGCCCACAGATGCCCAAGGGCGCGATCCCGAAGAACATGCGCCCACAGCGCGGCGCCTTCCGCCAGACCCGAGGCCGCTGACCCTCTCCCTGCCCCCCGTGGGCCGCACGCCCACCCCTGGCCCTGCAAGACGCGCTATTTCACGGAAAGAGTGGCCTCCCGTCGACGGGAGGCCACTCTTTCCGTGAAATAGCGCTCTGTTCCGTGTAGTGGCGCGGCGAGATCACCGGGGCCGAGGAGCGGCCGGACGGGGGGCGGGGGTGATCACCGAGCCGGTTAGGCGGTCGTGCAGGCCGCGGCGGTGCTCGTCCATGATCAGGGCCGGGACCACCAGGGCCAGCAGGACGCCGCGCAGCAGCGCGCGGACCAACCCGATCCGGCCGCCGTCGGCCCAGGACAGGCACCGGATCCGGGTGATGTACATGCCCGGGGTCTGGGCGAACAGTCCGAGGAAGAGGGCGTACTCGGCGATCAGCACCACGACGGGGGCCCAGCCGTCGCGGACCGGGTCGGCGAAGAAGTTGGACACCAGCAGGCAGAGCACCCAGTCGATCACCAGGGCGCCGAACCGGCGGCCCAGGGCCGGCGGGACGAAACCGGGGTCGGTGGCGGGGGGCGCGGGCTGCTGCGGCGTGGTCACAGTCGCCAAGGGTAGTCAGGCACGCCGGGATGGTCGGATCGGCACCGGCCGTCGAATCGGACCAAAGGCGGTAATCTGCGGTACAACGCCGCGCCGAGTATCGTCCGAACGGACAGCGGATGGCGACTGACCGGCGAAGATGACGCAGCGCGAGCGACGTAACACGACAGAAACACTCAAGATACGGCCGGGCAACCGCGCGGTCATAGCGTCGCCAGGAGCCAGCCACCCCGTGGACGTGCCAGGAGGACGTGTGTTCGCCAATCCCGAGGAACTCCTGCGATACCTCAAGAACGAGGACGTAAAGTTCGTCGACGTACGTTTCTGTGACCTGCCCGGCGTGATGCAGCACTTCAACCTGCCGGTGGAGTCCTTCGACGACAGCGTCTTCAACGACGGTCTCGCCTTCGACGGGTCGTCGATCCGCGGCTTCCAGACGATCCACGAGTCGGACATGCTCCTGCTCCCGGATGTCGCCAGCGCGTTCATCGACCCCTTCCGCGCGCAGAAGACCCTCGCGCTGAACTTCTTCGTCCACGACCCGTTCACCCGCGAGGCGTACTCCCGGGACCCGCGGAACGTGGCGAAGAAGGCCGAGGCGTACCTCGCCGCGAGCGGCATCGCCGACACCGCGTACTTCGGCGCCGAGGCCGAGTTCTACATCTTCGACTCGATCCGCCACGAGACCTCGGCGCACCAGTCGTTCTACTACATCGACTCGATCGAGGGCGCCTGGAACAGCGGTCGCGAGGAGCCGGGCGGCAACCGCGGGTACAAGACCCCGTACAAGGGCGGATACTTCCCGGTGCCGCCGGTCGACCACTACGCCGACCTGCGCGACGGCATGGTCCGCCGCCTGGTCGACGCCGGTTTCACCGTGGAGCGGTCGCACCACGAGGTCGGCACCGCCGGTCAGTCGGAGATCAACTACAAGTTCTCCACCCTGCTGCAGTCGGCCGACCAGCTCCAGCTCTTCAAGTACCTGATCAAGAACGAGGCCTGGGTCAACGGCAAGACCGCCACGTTCATGCCGAAGCCGCTCTTCGGCGACAACGGCTCGGGCATGCACACCCACCAGAGCCTGTGGCTGAACGGCGAGCCGCTGTTCTACGACGAGACCGGCTACGCCGGCCTGTCCGACATGGCCCGCTGGTACATCGGCGGCCTGCTGCACCACGCCCCGTCGCTGCTGGCCTTCACCAACCCGACGATCAACTCGTACCGCCGCCTGGTGCCCGGCTACGAGGCGCCGGTGAACCTGGTCTACTCGCAGCGCAACCGGTCCGCCTGCACCCGCATCCCGGTGACCGGCAGCAACGCGAAGGCCAAGCGCGTCGAGTTCCGGGTGCCGGACCCGTCGAGCAACCCGTACCTCGCCTTCTCGGCGATGATGATGGCCGGCCTGGACGGCATCAAGAGCAAGATCGAGCCGCCGGAGCCGATCGACAAGGACCTGTACGACCTGCCGCCGGAGGAGTGGGGCTCGGTCAAGCAGGTTCCGGGCTCGCTGCCCGAGGTGCTCGACGCGCTCGAGGCCGACCACGACTACCTGCTCGACGGCGGCGTGTTCACGCCGGACCTGATCTCCACCTGGGTGGGCTGGAAGCGGGCCAACGAGGTCGACCCGGTGCGCCTGCGCCCGACCCCGCACGAGTTCGCGATGTACTTCGACTGCTGAGCCCCTCGGGTCAGCACGCTCCTCAAGCACCGGCCGGGCCGGCTCCGCAGCGCGCGGGGCCGGCCCGGCCGCCTTTCGCCCACCGCCCGATGCGCCGCCCCTCAGATAGACCGCCCCCCGATATAACTTCGCGTCCGATACATTGAGGACATGGACACACCGCTACGCGAACCCACGTTCCTGATCCTCACCGCACTGGCCGGGGAGCCGATGCACGGCTACGGGCTGATCGGCGAAGTCGCCGCCATCTCCGACGGGCGCGTCTCGCTGCGCCCCGGCACCCTCTACGGCGCCCTGGACCGGCTGGTCGACGCCGGCCTGGTGCAGGTCGACCGGGAGGAGATCGTGGACGGCCGACTGCGCCGCTACTACCGCCTCTCCCCCGCCGGCGACGCCACCCTCACGGCCGAGACCGGGCGGCTGCGCCGCAACGTCGAGGCGGCCACCGCCCGGCTGAGCCGCCGGGCCGCCGCCCGGTCGGGCACCGCACGCCTGGCGGGAGGGCTCGCATGAGCGAGAGTGAAGGGGTTCACACGGGCGAGCTGGAGCGCCGCTACCAGCGGCTGCTGTGGGCGTACCCGTCGGCGTACCGGCGGGACCGGAGCGCCGAGCTTGTCGGAACGTACCTCGATCTCGCGAGCGAGGGCCGGCGTCGCCCCTCGCTCGCCGACGCCGCCGACCTCGTGGGCGGTGGCCTCCGCGAGCGGCTGCGGGCCGCCGGCACCGCCGGCCTGCTTTCCGGGGTACGCCTCGCGGCCGTCCTCGCCTTCCCCACGGCGACCGCCCTCGCGGCCGGGTGGTCGGTGCTGGAATCGCACCCGCCGGACCCGGTATTCCAGCTGCGAACGTTCGGCCCGTTCGCCAGCATCGGCGTGGTGGCCTGGGCCGTCTGGTTGGTCGCCGCCGTCACCCATGCGCTCGCCCCGGCCCGGCACGCGCGCTCACTGATCGGGCTGGCCGTGCTGCTCACCGCGCTCGTGGTGCCGGCGGCGGCGCTGACCGGCGCGCCCCGGCCGCCGCTGTCCGTGCTGGTGCCGCAGCTCGCGCTGGGCCTGCTTGCGCTCACCCTGCCGGACCGGCTGCCCCTGTGGGTCCGCCTCGCCCCGGCGGCCGTCGCCGCCCTCGCCGCCGTGCTCGCCGTCCGTCGGCTCGCGCCCGAGGACGGCTACGTCAGCTACCACAGCTTCGCCCTGGGGTCGCTGGGCGCCGTCGGGGGCGCGCTGCTGATCGTCGCGCTGGCGCTCGCGCTCGCCCTGGCCCTCCGCCGGGACACCCGAGGCGCCTGGGCGCTGCTGGTGCTGCTCACCCCGGCCGGCCTGCTCTCGGTGCGGGAGCTGGCCGAGCAGTTCGTCGGGCGGAACCCGTACTGGGCGGCCTTGGCCAGCATTGCCGCGGCCGTCACCCTGCTCGGCCCCGCCCTGGTGTTGTTCGCGCTGGCGGCTCGCCGCGGCCGGCATCTCCCGCAGAGGGCGGGCGGCTGCTGCCCCACCTGCGGCGCGTCGCGCTGAACGGCCGAGCAGGGCGTCCAGCTTGCCGAAGGAACTGCCCAGCCTTCCCGGGCGTCCGCCTCGACCTCCCGGCTGTACGGGCCCTGGCACAGCACGAGGCGGATCCTGTCGTCGCCCTCGTTTGTTCCGAACGACTCAGCTCCAGGGGGCTCAGCACGTCGGGTAGTCAGCTGGGGAAGTTGTTCGTGGGCCGGCTGACGCCCCCGACCATCACACCGGCGCGCGGTTCGCCCTCGCCGACCGCGCCCACCGCACGGCGACCCAGATCAGCAACAGCGTCATCAGCGGCGCACCGGGCACCTTGGTGTACCGGGCCAGGCCGGTGCCGTCCGGCAGCACCAGGAATGATCCGACCAGCGCGATCCCGGCGAACCACGTGCCCCGCCGGGCGGTGGCGGCGAGCACCGTGAGCGGCCAGATCCAGTACCAGGGGTGCACGATCGGGGAAAGCGCGACGGTGGCGGCCAGCGCCAGACCGGCGTGGAAGAGCGGGTCGCGGGTGCGGGCCCGCCACCAGAGCCAGACCAGCAGCACGGCCAGCGCGACCAGGCCGATCGCCCGGGTCACCGGCAACGCGTCGACGTGCGCCCCGAAGATCACCGCGAGGTACCCGACGGTCTGCCCGACGGCGGTCGACGGCGACGTCCAGGCGATCACGTCGCCGCCGCTCTCCAGCCCGGCGACCCAGCCGAAGTCCAGCCCACCGGCGAGGGTCGCCCCGATCACGGCGGCGACGGCCCCGACAACCACGGGGCCTCCGTCGCGGACCAGCGACCGGATCCGGTACGGCCCGACCGAGGCGGCCAGTGCGGCGAACGGGATCACCACCAGGCCGGTGATCTTGATCGACACCGCCAGCCCGAGCAGCGCTCCCCCGGCCAGCAGCGGGCCGGGCCGCCCGGGCCGGGCGGCCACCACGGCCAGACCGGCGACCAGCAGGCCGACCATCAGCGCGTCGTTGTGCGCACCGGCCACCAGGTGCACGCCGACCAGCGGGCTGGCCAGGGCCAGCCAGAGCGCCCGCCCGACGGGGACCCCGCAGCGGCGGGCCAGCACCGGCAGGCAGGCGGCGGTCAGCGCCACCCCGGCGACCGCGAGCAGCCGGAACGCGACGACGGCGGCGGTCAGCGAACCGGTCGCCTTCACCACCGCCCCGGCGAGCATCACGAACAGCGGCCCGTACGGGGCCGGGGTGTCCCGCCAGATGTACGAGATGGAGTCCAGCCACGGGCAGGGCAACGCGGACACGCCCTGCTCGTACGGACTGATCCCGTTCGCGTAGCTGGCGCCCTGGCAGGCGTACGCGTAGACGTCCCGGCTGGCCATCGGCGGGACGAGCAGCAGCGGCAGCAGCCAGAGGCCGACGGTGACCAGGGCCCAGCGCGCGGACGGCGGCCCGTCCCGCAGCGACCACCACGCCCAGGCCATCAGGCCGGTGCCGACCAGCCAGGCCGCGATGATCAGCGGCCCGTGCGGCCCCTGCCAGATACTGACCGGGGTGGGGCGCAGGTCACCCTTCGGAAAAGCCCCGCCGAGGTACGCGGACAGGGCGAGCAGCAGGGAACCGGTCAGACCCGTCCAGCGCGCGAGGTGGTGAGGCACACCCGCCATGCTGCCAGTACGGTGGTCGCGGTACGGAGGTGGGCATGCGACGCAGTGCGGTGGTGGCGGTGTCCGCCGGGTTCGCGGCCGTCCTGGGCGCGGGGTACCTGCTCCTGCCGAGGATGGGCTCCGACCTCTCGGCCCAGGTGGCCCGCGCCGACTTCTTCGCCGCGCACGGCCCCGCCCTGGTGGACCTGCGGTGGTACGGCGGCATCCAGCCCCTCGGCTACAGCCTGGTCTCCCCGCCGGTGATGGCTGTCCTCGGCGTCCGGGTGACCGGCGTCCTCGCGCTGGTGGGCGCGGCGGCGGCGTTCGCTGCGCTGCTGGTGCGTACCGGGGTGCCCCGCCCGCTGCTCGGCGGCCTGGTCGGGGTGGTCGCCATCGCCGGCAACCTCGTCTCCGGCCGGGTCACCTACGGCCTCGGCGTGGCGTTCGGGCTCGCCGCGCTGCTCGCGCTCACCCTGCCGACGAAGGGGCCCCCGGGCCGCCGCTGCCTGCGTGTCGGGCTGGCCGCTGCCGCAGCGCTGCTGGCCTCCGCGACCAGCCCGGTCGCCGGCCTGTTCGTCGGGCTGGCCGGGGCCGCGCTGCTGCTCACCCGCCGGTACGGCGACGGCCTGCTGCTCGGGGTCGCCGCGGCGGCCCCGCTGGCCGTGACCGGGCTGCTGTTCGGCGCGGGCGGCTGGATGAACATCAGCCGCACCGACACCCTGCGCGCCGCGCTGGCCAGCCTGGTGGTGGCCGCGCTGGTGGCCTACCGGCCGGTCCGGGTGGGCGCGCTGCTGTCGGCGGCCGGGGTGCTGATCGCCGCGCTGGTGCACACGCCGGTCGGGCTGAACGCGACCCGGCTGGTGGTGATGTTCGCGCTGCCGGTGCTGGCCGCCGCCGCCCGGCTGCCGGAGCGGGCCACCTGGCGGCTGCCGGCCGCGCTGCGTCGGGGCGGGGCGGCCGGCACCGCCCTGGCGGCGTTGCTGGCCGCCGTCTGCTGGTGGCAACCCCCGGTGGTGCCGGCCGACCTGCGTGGCGTCGGCGGCCCGACGACCGAGCCGGCCTACTTCGCCCCGCTGCGCGCCGAACTGACCCGGCGTGGGCTCACCGGGCGGGTCGAGGTGCCGCCGACCCGCGACTACTGGGAGGCCGCCCTCCTCGGGGACGTCCCGCTGGCGCGGGGCTGGCTGCGGCAGGCCGACATCGCCCGCAACCCGCTCTTCTTCACGACCGTGCCGGGCGCCGCCGGCACCGGCGTTCCGCTGACCGCCGAGAGCTACCGGGCCTGGCTGGCCGACAACGCCGTCCAGTACGTCGCCGTGCCCGACGCCGACCTGTCCTGGGTGGGGCGCGCGGAGGCGGAACTGGTCGACGGCGGGCTGCCGTACCTCACCGAGGTCTGGTCCGAGCGGCACTGGCGGCTCTACGCGGTGTCCGACCCGACGCCGCTGGTCGCGCCGCCGGGCATGCTGACGGGGCACGATGCCGGCTCGATGACGGTCGAGGCTCCCGCCGGGACCCCCGTGCCGATCCGGATCCGGTACAGCCGTTGGCTGACCACCGATCCCCCCGCGCGGCTGTCCCGCGCCGGGGAGTGGACGACGATGACCGTGCCGACCACCGGCCGGTACACGATCCGCTGACCGGCGGCCCCGCCCTGCCGGGGCTCAGACCCCGGCGTCGAGAACGCGTTCCATCGCCGCGCGGGAGCGGCGGCCGGTGCGCAGGTACTCGTCGAGGAACTCGCCCGGGTCGTCCCGGCCGAGCAGCCGGACCACCCCGGCCAGCTCCACGCCGTGCCGGGGCAACTGGTCGCCGTCCCGGCCGCGCACCAGCATCAGCGCGTTGCGTACCTGCGCGGCCAGGGTCCAGCCGGCCGCCATCTCGCGGGCGTCCTCCGAATCGACCAGGCCGGCTTCGGCCGCCGCCGCGAGCGCGTCGAGGGTACGCGTGCCGCGCAGCGCCGGGAGCCGGCCGGCGTGCCGGAGCTGGAGCAGCTGCACCGCCCACTCGACGTCGGCGAGGCCGCCCCGGCCCAGCTTGGTGTGGGTGGCCGGGTCGGCGCCCCGGGGCAGCCGCTCGGTCTCCACCCGGGCCTTGATCCGGCGGATCTCGATGATCTGTTCCCGGGTCAGCCCGTCGGCCGGGTGGCGCACCGGGTCGACCATCGTCTCAAACTCGGCACCCAGGTCGGCGTCGCCGCAGACGAACCGGGCGCGCAGCAGCGCCTGCGACTCCCACACCTTCGACCAGCGGGCGTAGTACTGGGCGTACGCGGCGAGGCTGCGTACCAGTGGGCCCTGCCGGCCCTCCGGGCGCAGGTCGGCGTCCACCCCGAGCGGCGGGTCCGGGGCCGGGGCCGAGAGCAGCCGGCGCAGCTCCTCGGCGATGGCGTGGGCGGCGGCGCTGGCCGTGCCCTCCTCCACCCCGGACGGCTGGTCGTGGACGAACAGCACGTCGGCGTCGGAGAGGTAGTTCGACTCGTACCCGCCGAGCCGGCCCACGCCGATCACCGCGAACCGCAGCCCGGGCGGGGCCGGCCGGGCGGCCCGGGCGGCGCGCAGCGCGGCGGCGAGGGTGGCGTCGGTGACGCCGGCCAGGGCGGTGCCGACGGCGGTGATGTCGGCGAGGCCGAGCGCGGCCCGCCCGGTCGGGTCGGGGCGGGTCGGGGTGGGGGCGAGCGACCCGGCGCGGCTGAGCACGTCGGCGCAGGCGATCCGGACCAGTTCCCGGCGGCGCAGCGCGCGGACCGCCCGGGTCGCCTCGACCGGGTCGGCGTGCCGGGCCGCGGCGGCGGAGAAGCCCTCGCAGAGCACGTCGCGGGGGCGCGGGGTCAGCTCGTTCTCCTCGGCCAGGAGCCGCAGCGCCTCCGGCTCCCGGGCCAGCAGGTCGGCCGTGTACCGGGAGGAGGAGAGCACCCGGGCGAGCCGGCGGGCCACCGGGCCGGAGTCGCGCAGCAGCCGCAGGTACCAGGGGGTGCCGCCCAGCTTGTCGGAGACCTTCCGGTAGTTGAGCAGCCCCCGGTCCGGCTCGGGCGCGTCGGCGAACTCGCTGAGCAGCACCGGCAGCAGGGTGCGCTGGATGGCGGCGGTGCGGCTCACCCCGCCGGTGAGGGCCTGGAGGTGACGCAGTGCCCCGGCCGGGTCGGCGAAGCCGAGGATCTCCAGCCGGTGCCGGGCCGCCTCCGGGGTGAGCCGCAGCCCGTCGGCGGGGACCCGGGCCACCGACTCCAGCAGCGGCCGGTACAGCAGCTTGGCGTGCAGCCGGCGTACCTCGGTGGCGTGGGTGACCCACTCGGCGCGGAACTCCTCGACGGCGCTGCGGCCCGGGGTGGCGGCGTGGCCGAGCGCGGCGGCGAGCCAGCGCAGCCCGGCGGGGTCGGCCGGCACGGTGTGGGTGCGGCGCAGTCCCTGGAGCTGGAGGCGGTGCTCGACGCCGCGCAGGAAGCGGTACCCGCGCAGCAGCGCCTCGCCGTCGGCCCTGCCGACGTAGCCGCCGGCCACCAGGGCGCGCAGGGCGGGGATGGTGCCGGGGGCCCGCAGCGCCTCGTCGCCCCGGCCGTGCACCAGTTGCAGCAGCTGGACGGCGAACTCGATGTCGCGCAGCCCGCCCGGCCCGCGCTTGATCTCGCGGTCCAGCTCCTTCGGCGGGATGTTGTCGATGATCCTGCGGCGCATCGAGCGGACGTCCTCGACGGCCTCCGGCCGCTCGGCGGCCCGCCAGAGCAGCGGGGCGAGCTGGTCGATCCACTCCTGGGACAGCGCCAGGTCGCCGGCCGCCGGGCGGGCCTTCAGCAGCGCCTGGAACTCCCAGGTCCGCGCCCAGCGCCGGTAGTACGCCAGGTGGCTGGCCAGGGTGCGGACCAGCGGGCCCCGGTTTCCCTCGGGGCGCAGCGCGGCGTCGACCGGCCAGGCGACCAGCCCGCAGATGTGGATCAGCCGGGTGGCGACCGTGGTGGCCGCCGGCAGCTCGTCGTCCTCGGCGCAGAGGAAGATCACGTCGACGTCGGAGACGTAGTTCAGCTCGCCGCCGCCGCACTTGCCCATCGCCACCACGCCGAGGCGGGGCCGTGGCGTGCCCTCGGGCAGCTCGCCCACCGCGATGTCGTAGGCCGCGCCGAGGGTGGCGTCGGCCAGCGCGGAGAGTGCCGCCATGGTCTGTTCCAGGGCGCGATTGCCGGTCAGGTCGGCCGCCGCGATCCGCAGCAGGGCCAGCCGGTACGCCTGGCGCAGCACCGCGATCGGTTGGGTGGACGCGGTGACCCGGGCCGCCGCCGTCAGGTCCAGCCGCCCGTCGGCGGCGGGGGCGAGCCCGTCCGGGTCGGTGGCGAGCACCGGCCACTGGTCGGGGTTGGCCACCAGGTGGTCGCCGAGCGCCGACGACGCGCCGAGCACGGCGATGAGCCGCCGGCGCAGCCCCGGGTCGGCGTGCAGGGCGTCCAGCAGCGCCGAGTCGGCGGGTTTGCCGGCGGCCCGGCGCGCGGGGTCCGTCGGCCCGCCGCCTGCTCCGGTGGCACCCGCGGCCCGGCGCGCACCCGTCGACCCGCCGCCGCCCGTGCCGCCGGCCGCGCGGCTCTCGGCCTCGGCGAGGCGGTGCAGCTGGCGCAGCGCCAGGTCCGGGTCGGCGGCCCGGGACAGCGCGGCCAAAAGCTCGGCGGCCCGCTCGTCGACCGGTTCCTGCTCCTCCTGCAGCCACAGGCCGAGCCCGGCCGGGCCGAGCAGGTCGGCGGCCCGGGAGCCGCCGTCGCCGGCGGCGGTGCCGAAGCCGTAGCGGGCCAGCCGGCCCCGGGCGGGTCTGCTGTTCACCGGTCAGTGCCCGAGCAGGGGAAGGTCGCGCCGGAAGTCGTCGCCGCCCAGCTCACCGAGGGCGAGGGCGGCGAACCGGATGGCGAACGGCTGCCACACCTCCTCGATGTCGGCCATCACCCGGTCGCAGGCGGCGACCACCAGTTCCGGGTCGTAGCCCAGCTGGTCGATGAGCGCGGAGTCGGTGGCCCAGTCGGCGATCATCGCGGTGTCGGGCTCGATGTGGAACTGGAGCCCCCAGGCCCGGTCGCCGAGCCGGAACGCCTGGTGCGGGTAGCGGGTGGAGGCAGCCAGCAGGGTCGCCCCGTGCGGCAGCTCGGTGATCTCGTCGACGTGCCACTGGAACACGTCGGGGATCAGCGGCACGTACCGGAACAGCAGGTCGGTCTCGGCGGCGTCCCGCCGGCCGACCACGGTGGGGCCGACCTCGGGCCCGGACGGGCTCAGCTCGACGATGCCGGCGTGCGACGTGGCCAGCAGTTGCGCGCCGAGGCAGATGCCGAGGGTGGGCACCCGGTGCCGGACCGCCTTGCGCAGCAGCCCCTCCAGCTTCGGGAACCAGGGGGCCCCGAGGGTGCCGTCGGGCAGCGGGTACGGCTTCTGCTCGCCGCCGAGCACCACCAGGGCCACGTACCCGTCGAGGTCGGCGGGCAGCTCGTCCCCGGCGTGCGGGCGCAGCACCCGCAGTTCCAGGCCTCCTTCCACCAGCCATTCGCCCAGGCGGCGGACGTCGTCGGTCGGGTCGTTCTCGATCACCAGCGCGGTTGCCACGCCGTCGAGGCTATCGGGTACGCCGGCCGCGGCCCGGAACGCCTCGGCGCGGTGTTCCCGAGACGGCGGCGGCCGGGGTGACTGCGGGCCCCCGGCCGGCGGCTAGGCTCTGCGGCTGTGATCGCCGACGACGCCGTCCTGCGCCCACCGGTCCTGCGCCCCGGGGACACGGTGATGCTGGTGTCCCCGTCCGGGCCGATCCGGCCGGAGCGGGTGGCCCGGGGCGTCGAGCTGCTCACCGGCTGGGGGCTGCGCCCGGTGCTCGCGCCGAACGCGTACGCCCGGCAGGGGTACCTGGCCGGGTCGGACGAGCTGCGTGCCGCCGACCTGAACACGGCGTTCGCCGACCCGTCGGTGCGCGGGGTGATCTGCACCCGGGGCGGCTACGGCGCGCAGCGGGTGGTGGACGCCGTCGACATGGCGGCGGTGCGCCGGGATCCGAAGGTGGTCGCCGGCTTCTCCGACATCACCGCCTTGCAGCTCGCCCTCTGGCGCGGCGCCCGGCTGGCCGGCGTGCACGGCCCCGGGGCTGCCTGGCTGGACGAGCGCACCCCGCTGCGCTCGGCCGAGTCGCTGCACGCCGCGCTGATGACCACCGAGCCGGTCACCGTCGCCGCCGACGCCGGGGAGGAGACGTTCGGCGTGCGGGTTCCCGGCCGCGCCACCGGGACGCTGCTCGGCGGCAACCTCTGCCTGCTCGTCGCCACCCTCGGCACCCCCGACATGCCGGACCTGACCGGGGCGGTGCTGCTGGTCGAGGACGTGCAGGAACCCCCGTACAAGGTGGACCGGATGCTGACCCAGCTGCGCCGGGCCGGCGCCCTGGACGGCCTGGCCGGGGTGGCCGTCGGGCAGTTCACCGGCTGCGCGGACGAGTGGGACACCACCGTCGTCGACGTGCTGACCGAGCGCCTCGGCGACCTCGGCGTCCCGGTCCTCGGCGGCCTCCCGATCGGCCACGGCCAGGGCCAGCTCACGGTCGGCGTGGGCGTCCCAGCCACCCTCGACGCCGACGCCGGCACCCTCACGGTCGCGCCCGCCGTCCGCTGATCCCTCAGGGGGTCAGGTGGGCGACCGCGCCGCGTTCCAGGGCGGCGTGGACCGTGCCGTCGGGCAGGACCGTAAGACCGTGGGGCTCCGAGCCCGGGATGGGCAGGTCGTACGCGTCGACGCGGCCGTCGGGGGTGACGTGGCCGATGCGGTTGGCCGCCCACTCGGTGAACCAGCAGCCCCCGGCCGGGTCCGCGACGATCGCGTGCGGCCGGGCGGCCCGGTCCGGCAGCGGGTACTCCTCGATCCGGCCGTCCGGGGTGATTCGGCCGAGCTGACCGGCGGCGATCTCGACGAACCAGAGGGCCCCGTCGGTGCCCAGCGTGATGCCGACCGGCCCGGCGGCGTCGGTGGGCAGCGGGTGCAGGCGCACCGCGCCGTCCAGCGCGATCCGGCCGACGGCGTTCGCCTGGTTGAGGGTGAACCACAGGGCGTCGTCCGGCCCCGCCGTGATCATCGACGGGTACCCGCCGCTGACGGGCAGCGGGTACGCGGTGACCATCCCGTCGGTGCCGACCCGACCGATGGTGTCGTTGCTCATCCCCGCGTACCAGAGGGCCCCGTCGGGGCCGGCGGCGATGCCGCAGGGCGCGGCGCCGGCCGGCAGCGCGACCGACGTCGCCGCCCCGTCGGTGGTGATCCGGCCGATCCGGTCGTCCCCGGAGCGGGTGAACCAGAGCGCGCCGTCCGGGCCGGCCGCGATGACCAGCGGGCGACTCGCCGGGTCGCCGGGGTGGGTCCGCACCCCGCCGTCGGCGGCCACCCGGGCGATCCCGCCGGTGCGGACCAGCGTCAGCCACAGCGCGCCGTCCGGCCCGGCAGTGATCCCGTACGGCCCGGAGCCCGGGTCCGGCAGGACGGTCTCTCGGATGGTGGGGGTGGTCATGGGGGCCCGCTCCTCTGCTCGACCGGTCCCCACCCTGCATTCCGGACCGTCCCGTGGCAACCGGTTTGTCCCCGATACGAAACCCGATTATCAGCTCGCTGACAGGGTCGCCACGGCCCTTACCCAGCTCGACCCGTCACTGTCGGTGATGTCATCGCACCCGAGCAACGAAATGGAGAACGAATGTCCCGCACGATTTCCAAGAAGCAGTTGCTGGCCGGCCTCGCGGCGGCGGGCGTACTCACCGTGGGGATCGCGGCGCCGGCCGTCGCGTTCGCCGAAGACAGCTCGACCTCGACCCCGAGCGCGAGCAGCAGCGAGGGCACCGACCGGCAGCAGCAGCGGGCCGACCGGCAGTCCGAGTTCGCCGAGGCGCTCGCCAAGGAGCTGGGGGTCTCCACCGACAAGGTGACCGCGGCCCTGGACAAGGTGCGCGAGCAGCAGAAGAACGACCGGCCGGAGCGCGGCGAGCGTCCCGACGCCGCCGACCGGCAGGCCGCGCTGAAGGAGCGGCTGGCCCAGGCCGTCAAGGACGGCAAGCTGACCCAGGAGCAGGCCGACGCCATCACCAAGGCCGCCGAGGCGGGCGTGTTCCCCGGCGGGGGCGACCGGGGTCACGGCCACGGCGGCCCGGGCAAGGGCGACCAGGCCAAGGACGACCAGGCCAAGGGCGACGAGGCCAAGGACCAGTCCGAGGGCAAGTGACGCCCGCGCGGCCCCGCCCCTGCCGGGGTGGGGCCGCGCACCGGTGCGCCGGCAAGGTGCGGGGTCCCGACATTCAGGGGATCCCGCACCTTGCCGGCTCGGACAGCGCGACTGGTTCCGGGCAAAGTCAGGCTGCGGCCCGTAGGTGTTCGTGCGCCCATTCCTCGAAGGTCGTGAGCGGCACACCGAGGGCCCGCGCGTATTCCGGGCGGGCGGGTTGCCCGGCCACGTTCATGAATTCGTGCGAGATCCCCGCCCACTCCGGCATTCCAGCGGCGATCGCCTCCTCCTCGGTCATGTCGGGCGCGGTCAGCTCGGCGCCCAGAGCGCGGGAGAGGATCTTGGCGATCTCCGTCAGCGTCAGGTAGTCGCTCGCCAGTTCGAGCTCGACCCCGTTGAACCGATCGGGTGCGGCGATGACTGCGGCGACCGCCTTGCCGATGTCGTCGACCGCGACGAGGGAGAGCCGCGTCTGGGGCTTCAGAACAGTCGCCAGGCCGCCCTCGACACCGCGGGGAAGCAGGTATGCCGTGGAGGGCAGGAAGTTCTCCATGAAGAAGCCCGGCTTGATGAGCGACCAGTGGGTGAAGCCCGCCTCGCGTACCCGGTCCTGGATGCCGACCTTGACGGTGTAGTAGGGCTCCAGGGGCGCCCAGCGGCCTTCGGCCCAGCCGGGGGCCTCGGTCTGCCGCCCGGCGCCGGAGACGGACGAGTGCACGAACTGCGGCACGCCCGCGGCCAGCGCGCCGTCGATCAGGTTGACGGCCTGGGTCAGCTCGCCGTCGTAGTCGAAGGCGTCTCCCTTCATCTGGGGCATCTGGAAGGAGAAGACGGCTCGGGCTCCCTGCGCGGCCCCGATCACCGAGTCACGGTCGTGGAGATCGCCGGTGCGTAGTTCGGCGCCGAGCGCCTCCACCGTCTTCGCCCGGCCTGTCGCGGGGTTGCGGACCAGCGCCCGGACGGGAACGCCGGCCGCGAGCAGGGCACGGGTGGTGGCACCACCCTGCTGTCCGGTGGCGCCGACGACCAGGACGGGTGCGGGATCGGTGGGCATGAGGCTCCTCCTGGAGTGCGGGCATTAAACGGCGGGGCCCGCCGTTTAATGCTTGGTACGATACGGCGGACCCCGCCACTTAGCAATCCCGAGGTGACGCCATGCCCGCCCAGCGAGCGGACGCCCGGCGCAACTACGCGCTCCTGCTCGCCGTGGCCGAGGAGGAGATCGCCGCGCACGGCGCCGACGCGTCCCTGGAACAGATCGCCCGCGTCGCTGGAGTCGGATCGGCCACCGTGCGCCGGCACTTCCCCAACCGCCACGCACTGCTGGAAGCGGTCTTCCGCGAACGGATCGAGGCCCTGAGCGCCCACGCCCGCGATCTGGCCGACGCGGCCGACGCCCGGGCCGCGCTGCTGGAGTGGCTGAGCGCCGTCACCGCGTACGCCTCCACCATCCGAGGACTGGCCATCGCGCTGACCCGCGACAGAGCGACCGACCCCGGCGTGGCCCACGAGCACTGCGCCTCGGCGCAGCTCACCGAGGCCGGCGACCCGCTGGTGCGCCGCGCCGTGCGGGATGGCGCGGTGGCATCGGGCGTGACCGTCACCGACCTGCTCACGCTGATCACCGGCATCGCCCTGGCCACGGAACACCACCCGGACCCCGCCACCGAGGCGCACCGGCTCCTCGGCCTGACCGTCGCGGGAGTCAGCCCCCCATCAGGGGTGGGCCGAGAGAAACGGTCGTTGCCTCCGGCGTCGTAGCGGGCCAACATCAGCAGCCTGGCCGAGGGCCGGCGTCCTGACGCCGCTCACGGGGCGGGCGGCGTGAACACCCCGAAGTGGTTCCCCGCCGGGTCGGTCAGGTGGGCGAAGGTCAGCCCGCTCGGCGCGCCGCGCGGCGGCACCAGCACCTTCCCGCCGGCCGCCCCGGCCCGCCGGCAGGCGTCCGCCACGTCGGCGACCTGGGCGTAGAAGATCGCGTAGTTCGGCGTGCTGCCGTCGGAGGCGCGGATCGCCCCGCCGATCCCCCCGTCCCGGCCGTCGGTCACCCGGTACGACCGGCCCGGCGCCCCCTGCTCCTCGAACGCCCAGCCGAACAGTTCCCCGTAGAAGCGCTCCGCCTCCTCGGGCCGGTCGGTGCCGATCTCGAACCAGGTGATCGCGTTGGTCGTGGTCATGTCTGCCTCCTGTGCGCCGCGCCGGCCGGTCGACCGGCGCCGTCGGAGCTCAGCCTCGACCCGTCCCGCGACACCGTCCTGTCGGTGTTTCCCGGCGGTCGGCCGGGATCGACCGGCCCGTCCGGCGGTGTCCCGCCCCGCCGCCGATCCCCCGCCGCCCGGCGGTCGCGGGTCCGAACCCGGCCGTCGCCGGCTCAGGCCAGGGTGAGCTGGCGGACGATGTGCTGTGGAATGTCCAGCTCGCCGGGGCGCAGTTCCCGGGTGACCGGCTCCGGCAGCGTGGTCACCGAGCCGATCCGGTCCACCCGGAACGCGCGCAGGCCGTCGCGCAGCCGGCACCAGGCCAACAGATACCAGTGCCAGGGGTTGCCGAGGAAGCCCAGCGGCTCCACGACCCGCTCGGTGGCGGCCCCGGCCCGGTCGGCGTACCCGAGGCGCAGCACCCGGCGGGCGGTGACCGCGCCGGCGACGGCGGCCGGGACGGGCGCGGCGGGCCCACCGCCGATGAGGTGCACCCGGCCGGCGAGCCGGCGGGCCTCGGCGGCGTCGGCGGGCGGCATCACCGCGAGCAGCTTGCGCAGGGCTGTGGTGCCCGCCTCGGTGAACGGGCCGCCGCCGAGGCGGTGCAGCGCCACGGCCATCGCCACCGCCTCGGCGGCGGTGAGGTTGACCGGCGGCAGGGTGTGCGCGCGGTCGACCACGTAGCCGCCGGTGCGGCCGGTCTCCGCCCAGATCGGCACCCCGGCCTGCTGCAACGCGCCGATGTCGCGCTCGATGGTGCGCGAGCTGACCTCGAAGCGGTGGGCGAGCCAGCGGGCGCTGCGCGGCCGGGGCGACACCGCCCGCAGCTCCTCGACCAGGGCGTAGAGGCGGTCCGTCCGGTTCACGCCCGCAGGCTAGCCGCCGGGTACGACGAGGCCGGGCCGGACGGGGCGAGGCCGGGCCGCGTCAGGCGATGCAGGCGCAGACGATCAGCGCGGCCCCGAAGTGGGTGGCGGCGCTGACCCAGGCCGCCGGGTGCGGCTCGTCGGAGCAGATGACCTCACCGAGCCGGCCCGGGGTGAGCAGGTCCAGCACGAAGAAGGCCAGCGCCATGACCAGCAGGCCGATCAGCCCGAAGATCACCGTGGAAGCCAGCCCCTTGGCGAAGTCGCTGTAGCTGGTGAGGATCGCGGTGAACACGATCCCGGCGATGCCGAGCTGGTTCGCGGCGAGCAGCAGCCCGGCGTTGGTGTTGCGCCGCACCCAGATCAGGTCGCGCAGCTTCCCCGGGGTGAGCAGGTCGACCAGGCCGAAGCCGGCCGCCATCAGACCCACCCCGACGACCCCGAACACGACGCTCTGCCAGGCTCCGCTGAGCAGGTCCTCCAGCACCGACTGCCTCCCGACCACCTACCGCCCGGCGGGGGTGCCGGCGCGGTGATCGAGACGATAGCGGCCCGCCGCAACCCCCGGCGGCCCGCGTCGGCGGTGAGCCCTACAGCGACAGGTAGCGCTGCCGCTCGTACGGGGTGACCTCGCGGCGGTACTGCTCCCACTCGGCCCGCTTGTTGCGCAGGAAGAAGTCGAAGACGTGCTCGCCGAGCACCTCGGCGACCAGCTCGGAGCCGGCCATCACGTCGATCGCCTCGGACAGGTTCTCCGGCAGCGCCTCGTACCCCATGGCGCGGCGCTCGGCGCTGCTCAGGGACCAGACGTCGTCCTCGGCGCCCGGGGGCAGCTCGTAGCCCTCCTCGATGCCCTTGAGGCCGGCACCGAGCAGCATCGCGAAGGCCAGGTAGGGGTTGGTGGCCGAGTCCAGCGAGCGGACCTCGACCCGGGCCGAGTTCGGCTTGCCGTACGCAGGGACGCGGACCAACGCGGACCGGTTCAGGTGCCCCCAGCAGACGTACGCGGGGCTCTCGGTGATCCGGTCCGGCAGCGCCTGCGGGAAGAGCCGCTTGTACGAGTTGACCCACTGGTTGGTGACCGCCGTGTACTCCCGGGCGTGCGTGAGCAGCCCGGCGATGAACGACTTCGCCACCTTCGACAGCTTCATCGGGTCGCCGCTGTCGTGAAACGCGTTGCGCTCCCCCTCGAACAGCGACAGGTGGGTGTGCATGCCGCTGCCCGGCTGGTCGGTGAACGGCTTCGGCATGAAGCTGGCCTGCACCCCGGTGGAGAGGGCCACCTCCTTGACCACGTGCCGGAAGGTCATGATGTTGTCGGCGGTGGTCAGCGCGTCGGCGTAACGCAGGTCGATCTCCTGCTGGCCGGGGGCGACCTCGTGGTGACTGAACTCCACCGAGATGCCGATCCGCTCCAGGGCCAGCACGGCCTGGCGGCGGAAGTCCCGGGCCACCGCGTGGGTGGTGTGCTCGAAGTAGCCGCCGGTGTCGACCGGGACGGGCACCGAGCCGTCCTGCGGGCCGTTCTCCAGCAGGAAGAACTCGATCTCCGGGTGGGTGTAGAAGGTGAAGCCCTTCTCGGCGGCCTTGGACAGCATCCGGCGCAGCACGTGCCGGGGGTCGGCCCAGGACGGGCCGCCGTCGGGGAGCAGGATGTCGCAGAACATCCGGGCGCTCTCGCCGCTCACCCCGCCCTCGAAGGGGAACACCTGGAAGGTGGTCGGGTCGGGCATGGCCACCATGTCGGACTCGAAGACCCGGGCGAAGCCCTCGATCGCCGAGCCGTCGAACCCGATGCCCTCCTCGAAGGCCGCCTCCAGTTCGGCGGGCGCGACCGAGACGCTCTTGAGGGTGCCCAGCACGTCGGTGAACCACAGCCGGACGAACCGGATGTCCCGCTCTTCCAGCGTACGGAGGACGAACTCCTGCTGACGGTCCACTTCCACCCCTCGCGACACTGTTACCCATCACCGGCCGGGCTTACCGCCCAGTCTCCACCGGGTCCTTTACGCAGACGTTACGCGACCTTTCCGGGGCGCGTCCTGTCGTGTCCCGCCACCTGGCGGGCGGGCCGGCGGACCTGCCCCCACGGGGCCCGGGACGCCCGGGCCGGTTGCCGCCGTCTCCCGGCCGCCCGCCGTGTCGGGCCCGTCCGGCTGAGGCAAGATGAGGGCATGCCCACCCTGCGCCTCGCCCTGTCCCAGGTCAATCCGACCGTCGGCGACCTCGACGGCAATGCCGGTCTGGTCCGCCGGTGGACCCGGCGGGCCGCCGACGCGGGCGCCCAGCTCGTCCTGTTCCCGGAGATGACGCTGACCGGGTACCCGGTCGAGGATTTGATCTTCCGTCGGTCCTTCGTCGCCGCGTCCCAGGCCGCGCTGCGCCGCCTCGCCGCCGACCTGGCCGCCGACGGCCTCGGGGAGCTGCCGGTGCTGGTCGGCTACCTGGACGCGGACGGCCCACCGCAGGTCAGCGCCGACGCCCAGCCGGGCCACGGGGCCCGCAACGCCGCCGCCGTGCTGCACCGTGGCGAGGTGGTGGCCACCTACTTCAAGCACCACCTGCCCAACTACGGCGTGTTCGACGAGGATCGCTACTTCGTCCCCGGCGACACGCTGACCGTGGTGCGGGTCGGCGGGGTGGACGTAGCGCTGACCATCTGCGAGGACCTGTGGCAGGCCGGCGGCCCGTTCGCGGTGGCCCGGCAGGCCGGGGTGGGCCTGGTGGTCACCATCAACGGCTCGCCGTACGAGCTGAACAAGGACGACGTCCGGCTGCCGCTGGTGCGCCGCCGGGCCGCCGAGGCGGGCGCCACCGTGGCGTACGTCAACATGGTCGGCGCGCAGGACGAGCTGGTCTTCGAGGGCGACTCGATGATCGTGGGCGCGGACGGGACGCTGCTGACCCGCGCCCCCCAGTTCGTCGAGCACCTGCTGCTGCACGACGTCGAGCTGCCGGCGGCACCGGAGCCGGTCGGCGGCGCCGGGGAGCTGGAAGGCGGGATGCGGATCGAGCGCGCCGAGGTCAGCGACCTGCTGCCGCCGGCCCCGGGCGAGGTGGCGGTCGGCGGGATCATCGAGCCGGCGGCCGACGAGGCCGAGGTGTGGCAGGCGCTGGTGCTGGGCCTGCGCGACTACGTCGACAAGAACCGGTTCCCGTCGGTGGTGCTCGGGCTCTCCGGCGGCATCGACTCGGCGGTGGTGGCGGCCCTCTCGGTCGACGCGCTCGGCCCGGACCGGGTGGTCGGGGTGTCGATGCCCAGCCAGCACTCCTCGGAACACTCCCGCTCCGACGCGGAGGACCTGGCCAAGCGCACCGGGCTGGACTACCGGGTGCAGCCGGTCCAACCGATGGTGGACACCTACCTGGCGAACCTGTCGCTGTCCGGGGTGGCGGTGGAGAACCTCCAGGCCCGGGTGCGCGGGGTGCTGCTGATGGCACTGTCGAACCAGGAGGGCCACCTCGTCCTCACCACCGGCAACAAGAGCGAGCTGGCGGTCGGCTACTCCACCCTGTACGGCGACTCGGTCGGCGGGTTCAACCCGATCAAGGACGTGTGGAAGACGCTGGTCTGGCGGCTCGCGAAGTGGCGCAACGCGGACGCCGCCCGCCGGGGCGAGACGCCGCCGATCCCGGAGAACTCGATCGGCAAGCCGCCGAGCGCCGAGCTGAGCCCCGGCCAGCTCGACAGCGACACGCTGCCCGACTACGACGTGCTCGACCCGATCCTGATCGGGTACGTCGACGGCGACCTCGGCCGGGCCGGGCTCGTCGAGTCCGGCCACGACCCGGCGGTCGTCGAGCGGGTGCTGCGGATGGTGGACACCGCCGAGTACAAGCGCCGGCAGTCGGCGCCCGGCACGAAGATCTCGATGAAGGCGTTCGGGCGGGACCGCCGGCTGCCGATCACCAACCGCTGGCGCGAGGACCGCTGATCCGGCGGGGTACGCCGGTTGCCCGGCGGCCGACCCGCGCCGCCGCCGGGGAGTGAGATCCTGCACTGTCTCCTCCCGCCGCCGCCCGCCCGGTGCGACGATCGCGGCGGAACCCGGGGACCGCGAAGGCGGCCTCGAGGAAGGAGACAGTCATGGTGGAGTCCACCCCGACCGAGGTGACGGCGCTGTACGGCGGCCCGGCCACCCGGCGGGTCCGCACCCGCGACCTGCTCGCCGCCAAGGAGCGCGGCGAGCGGTGGTCGATGCTGACCTCGTACGACCAGTACACGGCGTCGATCTTCGACGCCGCCGGCATCCCGGCGCTGCTGGTCGGCGACTCGGCGGCGAACAACGTCTTCGGCTACGAGACGACGCTGCCGGTGACCGTCGACGAGCTGTTGCCGCTGGTCCGCGCGGTGGTGCGGGCCACCCGGCAGGCGCTGATCGTCGGCGACCTGCCGTTCGGCTCGTACGAGGAGGGGCCGACGCAGGCGCTGCGCACCGCGGTGCGGTTCATGAAGGAGGGCGGCTGCCACGCGGTGAAGCTGGAGGGCGGCCGGCGCTGCGAGGCGCAGATCGCCGCGATCGTCGACGCCGGCATCCCGGTGATGGCGCACATCGGCTTCACCCCGCAGCGCGAGCACACCCTCGGCGGGTACCGGGTGCAGGGGCGGGGCGACGCGGCCGACGACGTGCTCGCCGACGCGCGGGCGGTGACCGAGGCGGGCGCGTTCGCGATGGTGCTGGAGATGGTGCCGGGCGAGGTCGCCGGGCGGATCACCGCGGAGCTGCCGATCCCGACCGTCGGCATCGGGGCCGGCCCGGACACCGACGCGCAGGTGCTGGTCTGGCAGGACATGGCCGGCCTGCGCACCGGGAGGGCCCCGCGCTTCGTGAAGCGCTACGCCGACCTGGCCGGCGCGCTGACCGACGCCACCCGCCGGTTCGCCGACGAGGTCCGCGGCGGCGAGTTCCCCGCCGCCGAGCACACCTTCTGACCGGTACGCGGTTGCGGTGGGCGCCCGGCGGGTGCCCACCGCACGGCCGCCGCGTCCACAGTCGGGGGATGTTCGACCTCGGCGTCTCCCGCCCCGGCGACTCAGAGGTCGGTGACGCGGATGCCGGCGTGCGACTTGTAGCGCTTGTTGATGGCGATCAGGTTGGCGGTGAACGCCTCGATCTGGTGGGCGTTGCGCAGCCGGCCGGCGTAGATCCCGCGCATGCCGGGGATGCGGGCCGCGAGCGCCCCCACGACGTCCACCAACTCGCGGTCCTCGGTGCAGATCAGCACGTCGAGGTCGATCCGGTCGATCTCCGGGTCGGCCAGCAGCGGCGCGCTGACGTGGTTGAACGCGGCGCAGACCCGGGAGTCGGGCAGCAGCCCGGCGGCCTGCTGGACGGCGCTGCCCTCCGCGACGGGCAGCGCGTACGGGCCCTGCTTGTCGAAGCCGAGCGGGTTCACGCAGTCGATGACGATCTTGCCGGCGAGCGGCTGCGCGAGGGCGGCGACGGTGACGGCGTGACCGTCCCACGGCACGGCGATCACCACGACGTCGCTGCGGCGGGCCACCTCGTCGTTGTCGCCGCCGGTGACGGTCGCGCCGGACGGCACCCCGGGCATGGCGGCGATCTCCTCGGCGGCCTGCGCGGCCCGCTCGGCGAACCGGGAGCCGATCAGCACGGTCTGCCCGGCCCGGGCGAACCGGTACGCCAGGCCCCGGCCCTGGTCGCCGGTGCCGCCGATGATCCCGACGGTCAGCCCGGACACGTCGGGCTGCCTGCTCGCGTCGTATGCCATGCGCCCATCCTCGCAAACGGCCCGCCGCGCCGGGGACGCCCACCGCTGTGAGAATCTTCGCTGGAACGGCCGGTGGGGTGCGCTCAGGCCAGCGCGAACAGGACCTTCCGGGCGACCGGGTCGGCGGTGACCAGCCGGACCCGGACCCGTTCCCCCAGCGGCAGCTCGCCCGTGCAGCGGGCCCGCACCGGCGGGGAGTCCAGGGCCACCGTGCCGCCGGGCTGCCGGCCCGGCTTCGGCTGGTCGTTCGGCGGGGTGTCCACGTCGAGCACCGCCGCGTCGAACGTCTCGCCGACCCGGTGCTCCAGCAGCACCGCCTCGGCCAGCTCGACCGCGCCCCGGGTGGCCGCGCCGGCGGTCCGGTCGGTCGCGGCCATCGCCTCCGGCAGCTTCGGCAGCGCGGCCCGGGCCCAGTCGGGCACCGCCCGCCCCTCGTGCAGGGCCAGGCAGACCTCGGTGGCGTACCGGTCGGCCAGCCGGCGCAGCGGCGCGGTGACGTGGGCGTACGCGGCGGCGACCCCGCCGTGCTCCGGCCGCTCGGGCGGCACGCCGTCGAACGCCGTGTACGCGGCACCGCGCATCAGCTCGGCCGCCTGGTCGACGAACGCCGCCGCCCGGGGCTTCGAGGCGTCCAGGCCGGCGAGCACCTCGCCCACGCCCACACCGGCCGGCCAGTCGACGCCGAGCGCGGTGGCCGCGGTGCGCAGCCGGGCCACCGCCTCCGGCTTCGGCGCCGGCATGGTGCGCAGCAGCCCGATCCCGCCGGCCAGCATGAGGTCGGCGGCGGCCATCCCGGTGAGCAGGGAGATCTGGGCGTTGTGGTCCTCCATCGGCACCGGCCCGCGCAGCACCAGCCGCCAGCCGTCGCCGTCCGCCTCGACGTCCTGCTCCGGCAGCGGCAGGTTCACCGCGCCCCGGCGCAGTCCGCGCGCGGTGAGCAGGGCGCCGATCTCGGGCAGCAGGGCGATCGGCTCGGGCAGCCGCCCGGCGTCGGCGTCGGCCTGGACGCCCGCGTAGTCCAGCTTGGCGCGGCTGCGCACCAGGGCGCGTTCCAGCGTGACGGCGACCGTGCCGCCGTCGGGGTCGAGGTCGACGGTCCACACCACGGCCGCCCGGTCTTGGCCCGGCAGCAGGCTGGCCGCGCCCTCACTCAGGGTGTGCGGGTGCAGGGGCACGTTGCCGTCGGGCAGGTACACGGTCTGCCCCCGCCGCCAGGTCTCCTCCTCCAGCGCGCCGCCGGGACGCACGTGCGCGGCGACGTCCGCGATCGCGTACCGGACCCGGAAGCCGCCGCCGGGGCGGCGGGCGAGGTGCATCGCCTGGTCGAGGTCCCGCGAGGTGGCCGGGTCGACGGTGACGAACGGGATGTCGGTGCGGTCGGCGGCGGCGCGGGGCGGGGCGGCTGCCGCCGCCTCGGCCTCGCGCTGCGCCGCGGGCGGGAACTGCTCGGGCAGGCCCAGCTCGCGGCGCAGCGCGCCGAAGTCGATGCGGGGTGCCAGTACGCGTCGGATCACCACGGGGTCAATCCTGACACGGGTGATCCGCTTCCCGGCACCCCCGCGGACCCGCCGCCCGGGCCGCGTACCGGTGCGGATGGCGGGCCGGCGACGGGCGGTCAGCGGCGGGCGGCGATGCTCAGCCGGTGGACTTGCGGGCCGTCGCCCGGGTGCCGCGCGGCGCGCTCGCGCGGGCCGCCGCCGTCCGGGGCGCCGCCGTCCGGGCCGTGGTCTTCTTCGCCGTGGTCTTCGCCGGGGCCTTCTTCGCCGCCGCCTTGCGGGTGGTGCTCGACGAGGTGGCCGTCGCCTTCTTCGCCGGGGCCTTCTTCGCGGCGGCCTTGCGGGCGCCGCCGGTGGGCCGGGTCGAGGCGGCCTTCGTCGCGGCGGTGGTCTTCTTCGCCGGGGCCTTCCTGGCGGCGGCGGTGGTCGTCTTCTTCGCCGCCGTGCCCGTCTTCCTCGCCGCCGGCGCCTTCTTCGCGGTGGTCCTCGCGGCAGCGGTGGCCTTCGCCGCCGCGGTCTTCGCCGCGGTCTTCGTCGCCGCGGCCTTCGTCGCGGTGCCTGCGGCTGCGGTGGTCCGCTTCGCCGCCGTGCCCGCGGCGGCGGTCGTCTTCTTCGCCGTGCCCGCGGCGGCGGGGGCCTTCTTCGCCGTGGTCCTGGTGGCCGGGGTCTTCTTCGCCGGGGCCTTCTTCGCCGTGGTCTTCGAGGCCGGGGCCTTACGCGTGACGATCTTCGTCGTGGCGGCCTTCCTCGCGACCGCCGCCTTCGCCGGCACCCGGCCCGCCCCGGCACCGGAGGCGTTGGGGGACGCCTTGGTCACGGTCGACCCCCGGGCCGCCGCGCCGGCCGTCCCCGAGGGGCGCGCGGCCGTGGCACGGGTCCCGCCCGCGGCCCGCCCGGCCGTGGCGGTCTTCTTCGCGGGCGTACGTTCGGCGGCCGGGCGGGTGGTGGCCTTCTGTGCTTCGGCCATCTGGGTTCCCTCCTTGGGGACATGCGCTCGCGTGCCTCCTCGCGGGGCACGGAGTTCCTCGGCGCGGACGGTCCCGCGCCGCTTATCTGTCCTCCCCGGCCCAACGGGCGTCCTCGGCCTCCCACGCGTCGTTACGCTCCCGCACCTGCTGCAGGGCGTTCTCCGCGTCGGATGCCGAGGCGTACGGTCCGAGCACGTGCCGCGCCGCGCAGACGTCGGCATCGGTCTCGACCCGGTGGTGTCGGGTGCACCAGTAGTAGTGCCCACCACTTCCGCTGTCGCTCATGGGATCACTGTGCACCGCGAACCGCCCGACCGCCACCGGTTCAACCAGAACCGGTAGCGGCTTCCACAGTAGACGTGCTGGTCAGCGGCCGGGCCGGAACCGCGAAACCCGCCGGACCGGGTGCGTCTGCCGTGCCGCGCCGGACGTACCGGCTCGCTTTCCGGCCGACCTGCGGTCAGTTCGACCGGCTGACCGGCCGGTGACCTCGGAGGAGCCGATTGACCTGGGGAACTTCATATCAGCTGGACCCGGGATCAACCATCCGTCGGAGCGTCCCACTTACGGGACTGGCGGGACCAGGAGCTTTGTCCGCTCAGGTCGATGCGACGACCTCCGTGTGCGCCGGGACCGCCCGTGTGCGAGCCTCGTCGGAGCATTTTCACTGCGTCGCGCCACCTGTCATCACGGGGTCACCCTCGGCACGGAGACGGTGGCGCCGGCCAGCCATAGCTGGGGAGAAGAACTGTGGCGAATCTTGACATCGCGCTGAAGAGCGCGATGAGTATCGACGGGGCGATCGGGGTGGCGCTCGTCGACTACAACAGCGGCATGACGCTCGGCGTGGCCGGCGGCACCGGAGAGATCGACCTGACCGTCGCCGCCGCCGGCAACACCGACGTGGTACGCGCCAAGATGCGCACCATCGAGATGCTGAAGCTCGACGACGAGATCGAGGACATCCTCATCACGCTCGGCGGCCAGTACCACCTGATCCGGCCGGTGACCAGCCGCACCGGCAAGGGGCTCTTCCTCTACCTGATGGTGAGCAAGAGCCGGGCCAACCTGGCGATGGCCCGTCACCAGCTACGCATGATCGAGGAGAGCCTGGAGTTGTGAGCGGACTGGACAACACCGGGACGGCTCTCCCCCGCCGCACCGCCCGGCCGCCCGAGGGGATGCCACCACCCCGGTCGCTCCCGCCGTCGCTCGCGGGGAATCCGACGCTGCCGTACCCGCAGATCGGTCAGGCGCTGGCCGAGCTGCGGTTGGAGATCCCCGGGGTGCACGGCTGCGTGCTGGGCGGGGTGGACGGTCTGATGATCACCCACAACATGCAGACCGACGTCGACCCGAGCGACCTGGCGGCGCTCGCGGCGACCACGTACGGCCTGGGTCGTCAGGTCGGCCTGCGGCTGGGGCAGGGCGACTTCCACCAGTCCACGGTCCGCAACGCGCTCGGCTACCTGAGCGTCTACGCGGTCAGCGCGCAGGCGCTGCTCGCCGTGGTCGGGAGCGACACCATCAACGTGGCCCGGCTGCACCTGCACGCCCCGCCGGTGGCCGAGCGGCTCGCCGCCCTGCTCGACGGCGTGACGCCGACCTCCCGGGCACGGTGACCCGGCGCCCGCCGCCGAACTGACCGGACCGGGAGCAGTGACCCGGCGCCCGCCGGCGAACTGACCGGACCGGGAGCACGCGGGCGGGGCGCCGCCACGGTCCGGCCGTGCCGACGCCGCAACCGCTCGTGGCGGCCCGGGGCCACCCGCCCCGGGCCGGCACGCCACAATGCGGCATGGACCCGGACGTACGGCGGTACCTGGCTGACCTGGTCGGGGCGGCCCGCGACGTGCTCGGCGCCGCCGACCTGGTGGGTGCGTACGCGGCCGGCTCGGTCGCCCTCGGCGCGTACCAGGCGGGGCGCAGCGACATCGACGTGGCGCTGGTCTGCGCGCACGCCCTGACCGACGGGCGCAAGCGGGAGCTGGTGGCCCGGCTGCGGCACGAGGCGCTGCCCTGCCCCGCGCGCGGGTTGGAACTGGTCGTCTACCGGCGGGAGGTGGCCCGATCCGGCACCCCGGAGCCGGGCTTCGAGGTCGAGCTGAACACCGGCGCCCGGATGCCGTTCCGGGTGACCTGGTCCGGCGACGGGCGGACGGCGGCGGACGGCCGGTTCTGGTACGGGCTGGACCGCAGCATCCTGCACTCCGGCGGGCTGGCCCTGGCCGGGCCCCCGGCGGTGGAGACGTTCGCCGACCTGACGCCGGCCGACCTGCGCCGGCTGCTGGTGGACGCGCTGACCTGGTGGCTCGCGCTGCCGACGCCGCCCGGCGACGCGCCGGCGGCCGGCGCCGAGGACGCCGTGCTCGGCGCCTGCCGCTCACTGGTGCGCTGCCGCGACGGGGTGTGGCTGCCCAAGGTCGCGGCCGGACGGCGGCTGGTGGAGCGGGGGCATCCCGAGGCGGCGCTGATCGAGCGGGCGATCGCCGCCCGGCACGGCGGCCCGCCGCCGGGCGGCCAGGCCGCGCGGACCTTCCAGCGGACCGTCCTCGACGGGCTGCGCGCGGTGCTATGACCTTACTGATATATAGCCATTCATGGATCTGTCGATAGCCTGTCATCACGATCTCGGGACCGCGTACGACCAGCTCCGACGCGGTCGACGACAGAGGAGACCGACAGATGACGCTCCCCCGCAAGGTCGCTGCCCTCGGCGTGCTGACCGTATCGGCGATGGCCACGGCCATGATCGGCGGCCCGGCCACCGCGGCACCGACGACCGGTGAGATCCGCGCCGCCGGCGGTGCCACCGCCGTCCCCTCCAGCTACATCGTCGTGCTGAACGACGCCGCCGTCGGCGGCAAGGCCGGCACCCGGGTCGCCGCCGTCTCCAGCTCCGCGGACAAGCTCGCGAAGCGCTACGGTGGCGACGTCGCCCAGGTGTACGGCGAGGCGCTCAACGGCTTCGAGGCGCGGCTGTCCGAGGCCGCCGCCAAGCGGCTGGCCGCCGACCCGGCGGTCGCCTGGGTCGAGCAGAACCACGAGGTCACCCTCCAGACCACCCAGGCCAACCCGCCGTGGGGCCTGGACCGGATCGACCAGACCAACCTCCCGCTGAACAGCGCCTACAGCTACACCAGCACCGGGTCCGGCGTCACCGCGTACATCGTCGACACCGGTATCCGGACCACCCACACCAACTTCGGCGGGCGGGCCGTCGACGGCTACGACGCGGTCGACAACGCCCTGCCGGCCGCCGACTGCAACGGCCACGGCACCCACGTCGCCGGCACCGTCGGCGGCTCGACCTACGGCGTCGCCAAGAGCGTCCGGCTGGTGGCCGTGCGGGTGCTCGACTGCGCCGGCAGCGGCACCACCGCCGGCGTCATCGCCGGGGTCAACTGGGTGACCTCCAACCACCAGGCCGGCCAGCCGGCGGTGGCGAACATGAGCCTCGGCGGCGGGCTCAACTCGTCGCTCAACACCGCCGTGGCGAACTCCGTCGCCGACGGCGTCACCTACGCGGTGGCCGCCGGCAACTCCAACGCCAACGCCTGCAACTACTCGCCGGCCTCCGTGGCCAGCGCCATCACCGTCGGCGCGACGCAGAGCAACGACGCCCGCGCGTCGTACTCGAACTACGGCACCTGCGTGGACATCTTCGCGCCGGGCACCAGCGTCCTGTCCGCCTGGTACACCAGCGACACGGCGACCAACACCATCAGCGGCACCTCGATGGCCTCGCCGCACGTGGCCGGCGCCGCCGCCCGCGTCCTGCAGAACAACCCGACCTGGACCCCGGCCCAGGTGGCGTCGTACCTGGTCTCCACCGCCACCCCGAACGTGGTGGGCAGCCCGGGCGCCGGCTCCCCGAACCGCCTGCTGTACGTCTCCCCCGCCAACTGATCCTCCCACCCCCCCTGGTACGGCCCCGGAGCGCCCGCTCGCTCCGGGGCCGCACCGCGTCCGGCGTCAGGCCGGGACGGGCGCGGTCGCGTCGGCCGGCGGGCAGAATGGCGGGGTGACAGACACCCCTGCCCCGCCCCTGACCCTGCAGGTCCACTGCCGAGCGGAGGTCGTGGTGACCGACCCCGAGGCGCTCGTCGCGTACGCCGTGGCCGACCTGCGCGACGCGGACATCGACTGGTCGCAGGAGGAGGACGACCTCGACACGGCGGTCGAAAAGTTGCGGGCCGACATCACCTCGTGCCTCGCCTCGGCCGTGGACCCTGGCGTGCTCGTCGAGGGTGTGCCCGGGGTCGAGTTCCGGGGCGGGCTGTGCTGGGCGGAGTCCGGCCCGGCCCGGGAGCCGTTCCACCCGCCGACCCCATAGCACCCCGGTTCACCTGCTGAAACGGGCGTAACCGACGCCCCCGACGGCGGGTTGATCCCCATGACGTGGGCGAATGCCCGCGGGCACGCGTCACGGCCTGGGGGTGAGCGGTGCAGCGCAGACTTCTCTCCCTCGCCCCGCTGCTCGCCTGCGTGCTCCTGTTGCATCTCGGCTTCGCCCTCGCCACGGCGCTCCCCGGACCCGCCACGACCCACGCCCGGGTGTCGGGCGCCGCGCCGCCCCGCACCGATCCGCCGGTCCGCACGACGCGAGAGGGCGTCGCGTCGCGGGCCGATTCGGTACGGCTCGAAGCGCACCTCCCCGTGGCCACCCTCGCCGCGCCGGCCGGGCAGTCGCCGCAGCGGACCGTGGTGGCGAACTTCGACGGTAAGGCGTGCGGCTCGTTCACCCGTTCCGGGCGCAACAACCCGACGACCGACCGCCGCGACCCGGTGGGCCAGGAGGCGAGCACGCCGCCCGACGCGCCGCTGCGCCGGGCCAACATCGCCGACGGGCGTCCGCTGAGCACGGTCACAGGCCCCGACCCGATCCGGTCGAGCGTCCTGCGCTGCTGACCGGCGCGCGCCGCGAGTCCCGGCCGCACCCGCCCACCCACCGCCTTCCCGAGCCACTGCCGGGCGGGCGGCAGCGGTGGCGACGGCGCAGACCCGACGGCCGGAGCGGCCCCCGCACACCTGTCGACCACGTGCGCCCCACCGACCCGTACCGCCGACCGAAGCCGGCGGTGCGCCCGGCCACACGCCGACGGTGGCGCGCCTCCGTTGCTCGCCCCATCGCATCCCGGAGTGAACCATGCCGTTTCCCGCCCAGCCCTGGCGCACCCTCCGTGCCGACCTGCCCGCCTCGCTCGTCGTATTCCTCGTCGCGCTGCCGCTCTGCGTCGGCATCGCCGTCGCCTCCGGCGTACCCGCCGAACTGGGCCTGGTCACCGGCGTGGTCGGCGGCCTGCTCGTGGGGCTCATGCCCGGCAGCAGCATGCAGGTCAGCGGCCCGGCGGCCGGGCTGACCGTGCTGGTCGCCGAGGCCGTGGACCGCTACGGCCTGGCCGGCCTCGGCACGATCGTGCTGGTCGCCGGGCTGCTCCAGGTCGGGCTGGGGCTGCTGCGGCTCGGCCGCTGGTTCCGGGCCATCTCGGTGGCCGTGGTGCAGGGCATGCTCGCCGGCATCGGCCTGCTGCTCATCGTCGGGCAGCTCTACGTCCTGGCCAGCGCCGCCACGCCGCACACCGGGCCGGGCAAGTTCACCGGTCTGCCCGGCCTGGTGGGCGACCTCGTCACGTCCACCACGGCGCAGGTCTCGCTCTGCGTCGGCGTCGCCACCATCGTGATCATGGTGCTCTGGGACGCCCTGCCCGGCCGGCCGGGGACGGTTCCCGGCGCGCTGGTCGCCGTCGCCGGGGCGGCCGGGGCCACCGCCGTGCTCGGGCTGCCGGTGGACACGATCAGCGTCGAGGGCCTGATCGAGGCGGTACGGCCCTCGCTCGGGCACTGGGGCACGTTGGCGGACGTCGGCGTGCTCGCCACCGTCGCGACGTTCACCCTGGTCGCCTCGGCGGAGAGCCTGTTCAGCGCGGCGGCGGTCGACCGGCTGCACCAGGGCCCGCGCACCGACTTCGACCGGGAACTCGTGGCGCAGGGCGCCGGCAACACCGTTTGCGGCCTGCTCGGCGCGCTGCCGATGACGGCGGTCATCGTACGCAGCTCCGCGAACGTGCGGGCCGGCGCGCGGACGAAGGCGTCCCGGGTGCTGCACGGGGTGTGGCTGCTGCTGTTCGCCGCCGCCGCGCCCGGCCTGCTCGGGCTGATCCCGCTGCCCGCGCTGGCCGCCGTGCTCGTCCACGCCGGGGTGAAGCTGCTGCCGCTAAGGGCGGTGCCGCAGCTGTGGCGGGGGCAGCACCAGGGCGAGGTTGTGGTGCTGGCCGTGACCGCCACGGCCATCCTCACCATGGACATGTTCACCGGCGTGCTCGTCGGCCTCGGCCTGGCCATCGTCAAGACGGCGTGGGAGACCTCCCACGTGCGGGTCACCGTTCGTGACCGCGGGCCCGGCCCCGTTGATGTCGCCATCTCCGGCAACGCCACCTTCCTGCGGCTGCCCACCCTGCTCACCAGGCTGGGCGACCTCCCGTCCGACCGGACCGTACGGCTGGACCTGTGTGGCCTGCGGCATGTGGACCTCGCCTGCCGGTCGGCGCTGGACTCCTGGATCGAGACGCACAACGGCAACGCGGGGGTGTCCGTGCAGATCGTCGCGCCGCGCCCGGCCGAGGACGACCGGCCCCGGACGGTCGACGCCACCGAGTGACCCCGTCCCGTGGGCCGGGCCGCGTTCAGGCCGGGCTGATGTGGGCCGCCAGGATCCGCCAGCCGCGATCACCGTACGTCCACGTCCTGGTGTACCGGAGCCTCGCCGTGACCGGGACGCCACCGAAGGTCCCCGTAACCCGGCCCAGGAAGAACGTCACCCCGGTCGTCCCCTCGACGATCAGGTCCAGTTCTTCCTCCACCAGCTCGTCGATGACGGAGGTCCGGTCGCGGTGGGCGATCAGGTCGTCCTGCTTGGTGAACCTGTTCCCGTCCGGGCCGAAGGCGATCAGGCGCTCGTCGAGCAGCCGGTCGAAGGCGGCCACGTCCCCGGCCCGTTGGGCGGCCTGAAGCCGCCGCTCGGCGTCGAGCAGCTCGGCCTCGAGTTCGCTGTCCGGCATCGTGCCATCCTCCTCGGGACGGACCTCGTCGGCAAGCCCGGTCGCTGCCCGAGACGCCGCCGTTCGGCCGCCGGGCGTCCGGCCCGCCCCGACGTACCGAGGTTGGGGAGGACGGCCGGGCCCCGACCTCACGACCCTATGCGAGTCGCCCGGGTCGCACGGGACAACGGGCGTCCGAAAGTACCGTCGGTGGGACCTGCTTCGATACCGGTCGGATTCGAGCGCGAAGAGGGTGCGGACACCATGGGAACCTGGGGCAGTGGGAACTTCGACGACGACACGGCGGCCGACCACCTGTCGGACCTGACCAACCGGCTGATCGCCGAGGTCACCGAGGCGATGGCCGGCGACCCGTCCGGGATCGAGCCGGACGACTACTGGGGCGTCGCGGTGCCCTGCAACCTGGAGCTGCTGCACCTCATCGCGCGGCAGAACTACGTCGGGGCCGTCCTGCCCGACCCGGCCACCATCGCCGCCTGGAAGACCCGGTTCCTGGCCGTCTGGGACGAGGCGATCGACGGCCTGGAGCCCGGCCCGGAGTACCGGGCACAGCGGCGCGAGGTCCTCGTGCGGACCTTCGACCAGCTGGCCGAGCTGGCGACCAGCAAGAGCTGACTCGCAGCGGGACAGGTCCTTGAGCTGCCGCTTGCCGGCCGCCGGAACCCGGGCTGGCAGGTGCCACCACCGTCTCGGGCGATGGCAGACGGCGGCCGGCGGTGTGGGGCGTCGCGGCCCTTCCGGCGGCCGGCCTGCCGAGCGGGCCCCCGGGTACAGGTCCCCGGCTAGACGAGCAGGGTCTCGAACCGGCCCTCGCGGCGGCGGACGTGTCCGCGCCAGCCGGCGAGCAGTGCGATGACGGTCCAGCCCACGGCACCGAAGGTCAGCGCCACCAGCCTCCCACGGGAGTCGACCCGATCGGCGTCCCGGAGTGGCACCACCCCGTCCGGATCGGTGAGCACGACCAGGGTGCCGCCGATCCGGTAGCCCGGGTTGCTGCCCCGATAGATCATTTGCTCGGCGAGCGGCCCGTCCTCGCCCCGGAGATTGAACGCGTGTCGCTTACCGACGACCTCGACGTTGACGATGGTCACCTGCTGACGGACGCCGCGCGCCTCCAGCACCGCCTCGGGGGCGAGCTGCACCGACCCCACGAGGACGAACAGGGCGGGAACCATTGCGAGGAAGGCCAGCCACGCCGCCCGGTGCAACACACCCACGACCGACGCGAAGACGACGCAGAGGGCGAGGCCGGCGATGATCGGCACCGCCTTCGGCCAACCGACCGTGGCGTACGCGACGGCGGTACTCAGCCCGACGACGGCCAGGCCGAGCAGCACCACCAGCAGGGTCCTCCGGACCGACCTGCCGGCCGACCATGCGCCCGCCACCGGAACGCGACCGGTCGGGGGGCCTCCGGCCTGAGCGACGCCGTACGGATACGGATACGGCTGCGGCTGGGCATGGGGATGGGGCTGGGCATGGGGATGGGCCGGCCCCGGCCGGCCGGCTCCCCCGTCGACTGGTCGCCAGGGGCCAGGCTGCATTCGGCCTGGTGGGGTGGGGTGGTGAGGCACAGCAAGATCGTAACAACCACCCGACCCCCACCCCGCTGCCGGCGGAGGTCACGATCGGAGAGCACGCGTCACGTGCCGATGCCGGCGGGGCGCGCAGCGGACTTTGCCCGGATCGCGGAACGACCGGCCCGCCCGATCAGCTCACGGTCGCCGTGCCCAGAACAGGGTGTGTCCGCTGGTGCCCTCGGGGACGAATTCCTCCGCGGCGATCGTCAGTCCGGCCCGCCGCAGCCAGGACCGGTAGGTGGGGGCGTCCGCCTGGCTCCACCACATGGCGGCGGGACCGCCGAGCCAGGCGTCCTCGGTGCCGGTCCACGCGTCGTGGCCGACGGTGGCCAGCAGCCAGCCGCCGGGGCGTAGCCACGTCGCGATCCGCTCGGCCAGACGCGGCTGGTCGGGCAGGGGCATGTGGATTAGGGCGTAGAGGCAGACCACGGCGTCGAACGACTCCGGTGCCAGGTCGAGCTGGGTGGCGTCCGCACGCAGGAAGGTGGCGGTGGGCACCAGACGGCGGGCCCGTTCGACCTGCACGTCGCTGATGTCGACGCCCGTGACCTGGTGCCCGGCGTGGGCGAGGAAGCGGGCGACCGGCACGCCGCAGCCGCAGCCGAGGTCGAGGACCGCCGCCGAGGCCGGCAGGCGCTGGTGCAGGTCGACGAGCCAGGGCGCGTACTGGCCGTCGCCGGCATCGTCCGCGCGGTAGTGGTAGGAGAGCACGTCGTAACCTCGTCGGACCAGGTCCCGCTCGTCGTCGCCCATCCCGGTGAGACTACGAGTCCCGATGCCGGTTGCCGATCCGGTTTCTACGGCGGCTCGGCTCCTCCACTCACGCGTCCGGCTGTGCCCGGGGGGGCTACCCGGTGAGCCGGTTCGTCCGTTGCCGGTGGCTCACAGCGACGGCAGGTAGTGCCGTCTGCCACTCGGGTACGCCGACGATCCCGGCTTTGCGTGCCGCACAGCCGGCCAGCCGCACGCCTGCGGACTGCCGCCCCGCGTGCGGCCTCCGACCACTGCCGCTACTGCCAGTTTGACGAAAATGACACTCAGTGCGGCAGCTCGCGCCAGGTCGGGCTGCTCCCGCGCCAAGCCCCGGCGAGGATGCTCGCCGAGCTGCGGCTGGAACACTCCAGCACCTTCGAACGGCCCTGCGCGCCACCGATCTGCGCCTGAACTTCCCAGCGCTGACCATCAGTACGGATGTAGATGTCGCGACGTCCCCGCGGCGTCGCCTCCCCGTTCCACCAATGCTCCTCGACGTTCACCTCGCGACCGTACCAGGAGACGCCGATACCGCCAGGATCGTGTCCCTGCCCCCCGGCCCGGGACGAGCCCCCGCATCCGCACCCCGACCCCTCGCCCGCTCCCGGCTTGTTCGGCACAGAGTCCGCGGCCCGACACGAACAGTCGATGGTCCATCTGACGCGCGGCCGAAACACTCACAGTCAGTAGCCACCGACCTGGGGTTTTGCAACGGACAGCAAACTGCCGGGGCGCCGCCCTGCCGCCGCGCGACAGGGCATCGCGTGGCCCCAATATCCGGATTGCCAGAATTACAGCGGGCCTGGAGCATCCACGCGATGAACGTCGTCACCCAGCGAATCCCACACCCCTTGGAACCAAACGGTCACCCCGGGTGTCACCACGTCACCCGCCGTACGGTTCGGTCCCGTTGACCTGGAACAGGAGCCCGGCCCCGACCGCTGTGGGCCGTCGCCGAGCCGTCGGGGCTACCGGGCCCGTAGGTACTTGCTCCATGCGGGTCCGGAGCGCCTGTCGCCGCGCTTCACCGCCATGGCGTACGCCGACTTGTCGCACGCGCCGATCCTCAGCAGGTCCAGGTCGCCGCAGGAGAAGAGGACGTCGTAGAACGGCGCCAGCATCTCGTCGGTGTACCTGAACTGCACAAACAACACCTGCAACGGCGTGCCGAACTCCTTGGCGACACCGTTGACATCAGCGCCTCCATCGATCAGCCGCCGGAGCACCGGGGCCTCGATCGCGGAATCAAGCGCCGCGTTGCCGAGCATTGCGTGCAAGGTGTTCACCCCGTCGGCGGAGGTCATCCGGGCGTCGGCTCCGTCATCGAGGAGCACGACCCGGCAGGCCGCAGCCGCCATCCCGTTCCGGGTCGTCAACGGCCGGCCGGTCAACCCGGGCGAGCGCGCCCACGTCCGCTACGGCCGCAACCGCCTCGGACACTGGGGCGAGGCGCAGTGCGATCCGCCATGATCGCCGACGCCGCAGTGACCGCCACGCCACCGAGGCCCGGGATCTGACCGAGGAAACCGGGCTGGTCGTCACCCTCACCGACCCAAGGGTCGAGATGATCGATCGTCAAAAAGTTCCGGAGTCACGGCAACGTTTGCTGGGGTCGAGAACGTAAGTAGTGGCCGTGAGATTGAAACTGAGGGTGCGGGTGGCTGATGCATGATCGCGAGGATAAGGAGGTGACAGCCTTTGTACGGGCGCGTTACGGATCGCTACTCCGGACCGCCTTCCTGCTGTGCGGAGACCGAGGGAAAGCCGAGGATCTTGTCCAGACGACGTTGGCCAAGACGGTTGTGGCGTGGTCTCGGCTGCAACGCTCAGAAGGCGTCGATCACTACGTTCGGCGCATTCTAGTCAACACCTTCGTGACCTGGAGGCGGCGCCGATCCTGGTGGGAACAGCCCTTGGGTCGGCTGGTGGAGAGTCAGGCACGCGACGAGTACGTGGGGGTGGAACAGCGGGACTTGCTCCGCCGGGCGTTGGACGGGCTGCCAGCACGACAGCGTGCCGCCGTCGTACTGCGCTTCTACGAGGACCTGTCCGAGCAGGACACGGCGCGCGTACTGGGTTGTTCGGTTGGCACGGTCAAGAGTCTTTCATCAAGGGGTCTGCAGACTCTGCGTAAGCAGTGGGTTGAGGCCGACCCTGTTGCTGATCAAGAGGTGCGCTATGCATAACACGACCGAGTTGCGTGACGGCCTGGCGGATCTGGCCGAGTCGGTGGTACCGACCGAGGGCTATGAAGGCAAGATCATGCGGCGGGCAGACCGGCGTCGCGGGCGGCGGCGTATCGCCGCCGGAGCCGCAGCTGCAATCTGCTTGGCGGTGCTGGTCACGATGTTTCGGGTTGTCGGATTCGGGTCCACACCGCAACTCGCTGCACCGCCGCCGGATGGCCCGTTTCTGGGCTGGTCCCCGGTGGGAGATGTGGACGCTGGCCTGGTACGTGAGGCCACCGGCGTCTGGGACCGTACCAACTCGGCCGGCCCACACACTGATGTTCGGGCCCTTGTCGCGACGCGCCATCCACGCCTGCGCTCGACGGTGGTCGTCCTGCAGGGATACGACAAGCAGGGCGACGCGCGGTTGGCGTTCTTCACCGGTGATTCCGGTGCGGCGGACGCCTTGCGGATGCGGGTTGATCGGCCAGCGCCCGACCCGCTGGAGACTCAGGTGATAAGTCTGGTCAGTCCTCGGTTGTCCGGAGCCGCCGGCGTGGTTAGTAATGACTCCGGGGAAACCTATGCCATTGCCCTCGCCATGCCGGGCGTGACAGCGGTGCGGGTGTCGAGTACCGCAGTCGATGATGAAATGATACAAGAACCGGACGGACCTACCAGTCGTCTTGTTGTAAAGCGATTCCCGATCGCTGTGACCGCGCAGACGACGACGATCGCGGGGTTCACCAAGCCGAAGCGACCGTTCGCCAGCCTCACGAAGGTGTTCGAGGTACCTGGTGAGGACGGTGTTAACGGCGACGCGCGGGCCGTACCCGCTGAGGTAGTCGGCAGGAACGGCCAACAGATTATCGTGGCGTTTCCGAAGGATCAGGCAGTCCGGCAAGGGCAACTAGCCGTTGTCGCCGAAGGTCTGGTCGGACGCGTAACGGCAGTCGATGCCGTCCGAGGTGAAGCCACTGTCGACCTCGTTACCAGCACCGGATTCGCTGGCCAGGTGTACACCAATATCAGTAATGTTCCGGGTTCCGTACGTGGCACCGGCGGAAAGCTGGTCATGGAAGGCATTCCCGCAGATGGTGAGGTTTACCAGACCAACCGTGTCTTGATGCCGGATCCGTCCCAGCGGAGCAATCAGGTTGGCGCTGTCACGATCGGGCGAGCATCTGCGGACAAGGCGGCAGGCGGGACCACGGTGGAGCTTACGCCAACAGCCGGCCTTGCCAACCTGACCAGATTGTCGATCATGACGCCATCCGCCCCCTGACGGCGGCCCCGCCGACGGGGCGGTGAGCCACCGACAGCCGCCGGGACACCGCACCACCGCAGGCAGGAACCAGGCCCAGAGGGGCCGTGACGGAAGCCGGCGGGGCTGGTCTGGTCTTGTGGTCGGGGCTTCCGGCAGCCCCGCTCCGGAACCACCGAACGCCGCCCCCGGAAAGGCCCTCACGACGGCGGCAGCCGGCCCGGCCCGAGGCAAGGTCAACTGAACCCGCGCTCAGGGCGTCTCCAGGGCGTCCTCCAGGGCGTCAAACGTCGGCCGATGCTGACCATGAACGACCATCGACACCCGGACATAGAACCAGCTCAGAGCCTTGATCACGGCTCTGAGCTGGTGGGCGACGGACGAGTCGACCTGTACGCCGGATTCTGTGCCCGGCGCGTACCCCTCGCGGGGTCCGCGCCGGCGGCGGCCATCCATCTAGGCCTGCCGTCGCCGGCAGGCTCGTGCGGCCTACCCGCAGACATCGGGCGGGCAGCCCTCAAGCGTCTGCGCTGGGCCGTCACCTCGCGGTGATGGCCCATTTTGGCCTTGCTCCGGGTGGGGTTTACCGAGCCATCCCGGTCACCCGGGATGCTGGTGGGCTCTTACCCCACCGTTTCACCCTTACCGTCCCCGTTGGGGTCGGCGGTCTGTTTTCTGTGGCACTGTCCCGCGGGTCGCCCCGGGTTGCCGTTAACAACCACCCTGCCCTGTGGAGTCCGGACGTTCCTCGGCGACGGGCCGGAGCCCGTCGACGCGACCGCCCGGTCGACTCGTCCGTCGCTCGCCCATCCTAACGACGGGGCGTGCGCGTCTATTGCGCGCACCCGTCGGTGAGTGTCCGCCTTCGCGCAGGGGATGCCGATCGGCCAGGGGATGCCGATCGTCACGATGCCCAGCCCGGCGTACAGCCCGGTCCGGATCGGCCCCGGCCCCGTGGCCACCGAGCCCGCCGGCACGACCGGGGCCGGGCCGGGGGTGGCCGTACGTACTAGCCTCGGGGATCGTGGATCTCTCCAGCGCTGCGCTCCTGGTCACCGCCGGTCTCGCCGCGGGCACGGTGAACGCGGTGGCCGGGGGCGGTTCGCTGATCACCTTCCCGGCCCTGATCGCGATCGGCCTGCCGCCGGTGCCGGCGAACGTGACCAACTCCGTGTCGGTCTTTCCCGGGTACGTGGCCAGCGTGGCGGGCAGCCGGGCGGACCTGCCGCGCGGGCGGGCGCTGTGGCTGCTGCTGCCGACCACCGTCGCCGGCGCGATCGTCGGCTGCCTGCTGCTGCTGGCCACCCCGGCCCGCGCGTTCGAGCTGACGGTGCCGTTCCTGGTGCTCGGGGCCACCGCCGTGCTCGCCTTCCAGGATCCGCTGCGCCGCCTCGTCGGGCACCCGGCCGACCTGACGCCGCGCCGTCGTACCGTGACGGTGCAGGCCATGGTCGCGGTCGGCGCGGTGTACGGCGGCTACTTCGGCGCGGCGCTGGGGGTGATGCTGGTGGCCGGCCTGGCCCTGGTGCTGGACGCGACGCTGGCCCGGGTATCGGCGGTCAAGAACCTGCTCTCCGCCACGGTGGGGCTGACCACGCTGGTGGTCTTCGCGCTGTTCGGCCCGATCAACTGGGCCGCCGTCGCGGTGGTCGCCCCGGCGACCCTGGTCGGCGGGTACGCGGGCGCGCGGCTGGTCCGCCGGCTGCCTCCGGTGGTGCTGAAGACGCTGATCGTGGTGTTCGGCACCGGCATCGGCCTGTACCTGCTCTGGCGCGCGCTGCGCTGAGGCCGCAACCGGGGCCGGCAGGACGTGGGCTCAGCGGCGGGTCAGTACGCTCGCCGACCGCCGAGAGGTACGCCGGTCTGCTCCACCCCGCTCCCACATAGCTGCATGATACAGACAATTCGGTTGTATCATGCAGTCATGAGCGACGACCACACCACGGGAAGCGGGCCGGACGAGACCGCCCTCGCGCGCATCGAGACCGAGGTGGCGATGCTGATGCGCCTCGGCGAGGCGACCCGGCGGGCCACCGGCACCGCCGAGCACCGGGTGCTGGACCGCGCGGCGTACGTGATCCTGCGGCACCTGGCCGTGGCCGGGCCGCAGAACGTGTCGGCGCTGGCCGCCCGGCTCAACCTCGACGGCTCCACGGTCACCCGCCAGGTATCGGCGATGCAGCGGGACGCCCTGATCGCCCGGTCCCCCGACCCGACCGACGGCCGGGGCACGGTCATCTCCCCCACCCCGGCGGGGCTGCACCGGATGGAGGCCGTGCGGGCGGCCCGCACCCGGCTCTACGGGGACATCCTCGCCGACTGGACGCCCGGGGACCGGGGCACCCTCGCCGACCTGCTCGCCCGGCTCAACGAGGCCCTGGAGAACCACACCCGCCGCTGATCCCGGCCGAGTGGGCACGCGGAAGGGCCCCAGGTCGACCTGGGGCCCTTCCGCGCCGCTCAGGCGACGGGTTCGGGGGCGGCGTCCGCGTCCCGGGCGGCACCGGGGGTGACGCGCGGGTCGCCCTCGTCGGCGAAGTAGTCGTCCGGGGTGGTGCCGTCGGCGCCCTCGGCCACCTTCGCAACCCGCAGGGCCAGGGTGACCAGGGCGGCGACCACGAGGTTCACCAGCACGGCCACGATGCCGACGTAGATCGTCTTCGTGGTGTCCAGGCCGAATTCGCCCAGCGGGAACGCCGAGCCGCCGAAGTGCGCCCGCTTCGTCGCCAGGTTGGGGATCTGGTAGAGCATCCACATGCCCAGCCCCATGCCGGCCGCCCAGCCGGCGACCAGCGCGCCCCGGTGGAACCAGCGGGTGTAGAGGCCCAGCGCCACCGCCGGCAGCGTCTGGAGAATGATCACGCCGCCGATGAGCTGGAGGTCGATGGAGAACTGCGGGTCGAGGAAGACGATGCAGGCCACCGCGCCGACCTTCACCACCAGCGAGGTGATCTTCGAGACGTTCGCCTCCTGGGCGGGGGTGGCGTCCCGCTTCAGGTACTCCTTGTAGATGTTGCGGGTGAACAGGTTCGCCGCCGCGATCGACATGATCGCCGCCGGCACCAGCGCGCCGATGCCGATGGCCGCGTACGCGACCCCGGCGAACCAGTCCGGGAACTGCTGGTCGAACAGCACCGGCACCACCGTGTTGCTGTCCACGGAGCCGGCGGTCGCCCCGGGCAGCGGCTTCACCCCCGCCGCGATGGCCATGAAGCCGAGCAGCGCGATCAACCCCAACACCAGGCTGTACGCGGGCAGCGCCGACATGTTCCGCTTGATCACGTCCCGGTTCCGGCTGGCCAGCACGCCGGTGATGCTGTGCGGGTACAGGAACAGCGCCAGTGCCGAGCCGAGCGCCAGGGTGACGTACTGGAGCTGGTTGTTGGCGTTGAGCAGGATCCCGTCGTTCGGGTTCGGCGACGCGGCGAACTTCGCCTCGGCTGCGTCGAAGATGCTGCCCCAGCCGCCCAGCTTCTGCGGCAGCCAGATCACCGCCACCAGGATCACGACGTAGATCAGCGTGTCCTTCACGAACGCGATCAGCGCCGGCGCGCGCAGCCCCGACTGGTACGTGTACGCGGCCAGGATCGCGAACGCGATGATGATCGGCAGGTGCCGGGCCACCGCGCTGTCCCCGGTCACCCCCATGGTCTTGAGCACCGCCTCGATGCCGACGAGCTGCAACGCGATGTACGGCATGGTGGCGACGATGCCGGTGATCGCGATGAGCAGCGCCAGCACCGGCGAGTCGAACCGGCTGCGGACGAAATCGGCCGGGGTGACGAAACCGTGCCGGTGCGAGACCGACCAGAGCCGGCACAGCACCAGGAACACCAGCGGGTAGATCACGATCGTGTACGGCACGGCGAAGAACCCGGCCGCACCCGCACCGAACATCAGCGCCGGCACCGCCACGAAGGTGTACGCGGTGTACAGGTCGCCGCCGACCAGGAACCAGGTGACCCAGCCGCCGAAGCTGCGCCCGCCCAGCCCCCACTCGTCGAGGTGCGCCATGTCCTTCGGCGCCCGCCACCGGGCCGCGACGAAGCCCATGGCGCTGACCAGCAGGAACAGCACCGTGAAGACAATGATCTCGGTCAGGTGGTCGCGCCACATCACTGCATCACCTTCGTTCGCGACTGCGGGGCTCGCAGGCCCGGCTCACTCCTCGCGCTCACCTGCATCACCTTCGTTCGCGACTGCGGGGCTCGCAGGCCCGGCTCACTCCTCGCGCTCACCTGCATCACCTTCGTTCGCGACTGCGGGGCTCGCAG
>NZ_JBEOWQ010000006.1:0-62757 GCF_040296145.1 Micromonospora sp. NPDC002296 | reverse complement strand
TGGCCCGGCTCACTCCTCGCGCTCACCGGCCACCCCGCTTCTTCGTAAGCTGGTAGACCAGCGTGGTGGTGGCCACCCCGAGCAGGATGTAGGCCAGTTGCAGCCAGTAGAAGCGCGGGAACCCGAGCACGCGCGGCGAATCGGCGTTGAAGAACACCGGTATCAGCGGCACCACGATCGGGATGAACAGCAGCCAGTTCCAGGGGCTGTGGTCCTTCGCCCTGGACGACGCCGAGCCGGGCGTCTCCGGTTCGGGTGCAGCCATCCGACACACCTCCGGGAAGTCGTATCTCGCCAGTGACGGCCGCACGTTACGACCATGTGACCCCCGCCACATCCGATCGGCGTCGGCCAATGCGCCAAACGGCCCTCCAACTGCGCCGAACGGCCCCGTACGCCCTCCCCCGCCCAGCCCTCCCCCGCGCGAAAACACGGAAAGAGTGGCCATTCGCCGAGGAATGGCCACTCTTTCCGGGAAAGTGCGCGGGGCGGGGGGTGGGGTCAGGGGGTCGAAAGGTGGGCGGTGTCGTTGATCGAGCGGACCGTCAGGCCGCCGTCGGACCAGCGATCCAGGACGGAGATGCCGGCCGCGTCGAGGTGGAGCCGGTGCAGGAACGCGTCGTCGGCGCTGAGGGCGTCGCGCAGCACCAGCTTGATCGGCGAGACGTGCGAGACCACCACCACGGTCTCCCCGGGGTACGCCTCGATCAGCGCGTCCGTGACCCGGGTCGTCCGGGCGGCGACCTCGGTGAACGACTCGCCGTCCGGTGGGGCGACGCGGGTGGAGGCGAGCCAGGCGTCCAGCTCCCCCGGCCAGCCGGCGCGCACCTCGGCGAAGGTGCGCCCCTCCCAGGCACCGAAGTCGCACTCGATCAGGTCCCCGGCCGTGCGTACCGGGACGTCGCCGAGCGCCCCGGCGATCGCCTCCGCGGTAGCCGTACACCGGGACAGGGGCGAGCTGACCACGGCCGCGACGGACGGGGCGAGGGCGGCCACCCGGGCGGCCGTGGCCTTCACCTGGGCCCGGCCCCGCGCGGACAGCGGCACGTCGCCCCGGCCGGAGTAGCGGCGCTGCTCGGTGAACTCGGTCTCGCCGTGCCGGACCAGGATCAGCCGGGTGGCGGTGTCGCTGGGCCGCGGTTCCCAGGAGGCGGGGATGGTGGCCGGATCGGAGCCGGCCCCCCGGGTGGCGGCGCGGGCGGCTGCCTCGCGGGCACGGGCACGGGCGGGCGAGTCCGGGGCGGCCACCTCGCGCGGCGGCTCGACGAGCGCAGCCGGCGCGGCGGCACGGGCCGGCTTGCCGGCGGCGGCGTCCATCGCCGCGTTGGCGAGGGCGTCGGCGTGCCGGTTGCGTTCCCGCGGGATCCACTGGAAGCGCACCGCGGCGAACCGGCCGACCAGGGCCGCCGCCTGCGCGGCGAGCGGACGCAGTCCCGGGTGCTTGATCTGCCAGCGCCCGCACATCTGCTCGACCACCAGCTTGGAGTCCATCCGGGCGTCGACCTCGGCCGCGCCGAGTTCGGCGGCGGCCTCGAGGCCGGCGATCAGCCCCCGGTACTCGGCCACGTTGTTGGTGGCGGTGCCGATCGCCTCGGACCGCTCGGCCAGCACCTCGCCGCTGGCCGGGTCCCGGACCACCGCGCCGTAGCCGGCCGGGCCGGGGTTGCCCCGGGACCCCCCGTCGGCCTCGATGACAACCGCGCGCACCGCCATCGCGCCTACAGCCCGGACTCGTTGGTGCGGACCATGATCCGGCGGCACTCCTCGCAGCGGACCACCTCGTCGGGGGCGGCCTTGCGGATGCGGGCCATGTCGGCGCCGGAGAGGTCCAGCCGGCAGCCGCCGCAACGGGTGCCGGTCAGCAGCGCCGCGCCGAGGCCGCGGTCCTCGCGGATCTTGTCGTAGAGGGTGACCAGGTCGCCCGGCAGGTCGCCGGCGAGGGGCTGGCGGGCGGTCCGCTTGAACTCCTCCTCCTTGGCGATCTCGGCGAGGGCCTCGTCGCGACGCTGCTCGGTCGCGGCCCGCCGCTCCCGCGCCTCGGCCGCCCGCCGCTCGATGTCGTCGAGCACCCCCTGCGCGGTCTCCCGCTGCTCCATCAGCTCCAGCTCGGCGTCCTCCAGGTCGCTCTGCCGGCGGTTCAGCGAGACCAGCTCGTGCTGGAGCGCCTCCAGTTCCCGGGCCGGTCCGGTGCCGGCGGCGAGCCGCACCTCGTCCTTGCTCTTGCGAACCCGGACCTGCTCGACGTCCTTCTCCAGCCGGGCGATGTCCCGGTCCAGGTCGTCGACGGCAACCTGGGCGCGGACCCGCTCGTCCTCCAGCGCGGACAGCTCCCGCGCGAGGCCCTCCAGCTCCGCCCGCTCGGGCAGGGAACGGCGGCGGTGGGCGAGCTGGGCGAGGGAGGTGTCGATCGCCTGGAGGTCGAGCAGGCGGCGCTGGACCTTGGGGTCAGCCTTCACGGTCTGGGCTCCTTGTCGTCCGCGGCGGGGGCGGCGTCGGGGTCGGCGGCGGATACCGGGGCGGTGCCGCCTGGCGCGGGGTCGGCGGTGGCGGGGTCGGCGGGTGCCGAGCCGCCGCCGGGCGCGGCGGCGTGCACCGTCCACGGGTCGGTGTCCAGGTCGGACACCATGGTCTCGACGCCCAGCTCCGCCCGAAGCAGGGCGGCCAGGTCGTCCAGCCAGGGTCGTTCGGTCGCCCAGTGGGCGGCGTCGAGCAGAGCCGGGCCGCCGGCGGCGAGGTGCTCGCCGGCGGGGTGGTGGCGCAGGTCGGCGGTGAGGTAGGCGTCGACGCCGGCCGCGGTGGCCGCGCCGAGGAAGGCATCCCCCGAGCCACCGCTGACCGCAAGGGTACGCACCGTCCGCGCCGGGTCGCCGGCGGCGCGGACGCCCCAGGCGGTGGCGGGCAGCACGGCGGCGGCGTACCGGGTCAGCTCGGCGAGGGTCATCGGCCGGGGCAGCTCGCCGATCCGGCCGATCCCCCGGCCCGCGCCGACGGCCGGGGTGCCCGGGGCCGAAGGGTGCAGCGGGCGCAGCCCGGTCAGCCCGAAGCGGGCCGCGAGCGCGTCGGAGACGCCGGGATCGGCCACGTCGGCGTTGGTGTGCGCGACGAGGAGCGCCACGTCGGCCTTGATCAGTTGGTGGATGATCCGCCCCTTGTACGTCGTCGGGGCGACCGAGGAGACCCCGCGCAGCAGCAGCGGATGGTGGGCGACGATCATGTCCGCCCCGGCGGCGAGGGCCTCGGCGACGGTCTCGGGGACGACGTCGACGACGCAGGCCACCCGGCGGACCTCGGCGGTCGGCTCGCCGAGCACCAGCCCGACCCGGTCCCAGTCCTCGGCCCAGGCCGGCGGGTAGCACCGGTGCAGCGTCGCCACCACGTCGGCCACCGTCGGCGGTGTCGGGGTTGTGCTCACGGCGGGCCACTCTACCGGCGCGCGCCGTAGGTCAGGGTCGCGGCTGTGGGCAGGGCCCCCCGGTGCAACGGAATCCGTCGGCAAGGGGCCCTGCTCTCCGATCAGGCGGCTGGGGTGACCGGGCAGCGCCGGTCGCGGAGCGCCGCCAGGCCGGCGCCCCACGGGAACGCGTGCAGGTGGCGCTCGCCTGCGCCGGGTGGGTGCAGCGGCACGACGTGCTCGCCGAAGACCACGTCCACCCCCCACTCGGCGAGCCGGCCCAGGCTGGCCCGGAAGGCCGGGTGCCCGGCCATCGCGGCGTTGGTGAACGGCACCGCGACGATCGGCACCCCCTTGCCCTGCGCCTCGACCAGCAGGCCGAGGGCGAGGGTGTCGGTGATCCCGGCCGCCCACTTGTTGACCGTGTTGACCGTGGCCGGGCAGACGATCATCGCGTCGGCCGGCGGCAGCACGTCCGGGTCACCCGGGTCCTTGTACCGGCTGCGGACCGGATGGCCGGTCTGCCGGGCCAGCGCCGGCCGGTCGACGAACTTCGCGCCGTCCGGCGTGACCACCACGCAGACCTCCCGGCCGTCCTGCTGGGCCAGCTCGACCAGGCGGCCGACGTGACCCGCCAGCGGCGACCCGCAGGCGATGACGTAGAGCACCCCATGGCGCTCGCTGCCGCGGTGCAGGCCGTCCGTACCGACCCCCGCCGCGCTCATACTCCCACTCCCATGTGCTCAGCCAACTCCGCAATCGGCGGAGGCAGCGCACCTCGTGTGCGACGCAGGACGTCCGACATCACCTCGTGGGCGATGGGGCGGCAGCGGATCTCCGAGGGCGCGAGCCGGTCGCCGCGCAGCAGCATCTCCCCGGCGGTGGCCACGTCGCCGATCTGGGCCATGCCCCGGGCGATGTCGAGCAGATGGTGGGCCCGACGCTCGGGGAGTAGACCGTTGAAGGACGACTCGGGGATGCGCTGGTGGTGCACCTCCACCGCCCGCCCCCCGTCGCCCAGCTCCACCGCGGCGGCGGCCCGGTGCAGCTCGACGTTCGTCGGGCCGAAGGAGGTCCAGTAGTGGTTCTGGTCGCCGCCGAGCAGGACGGCCGCCTCCTGGGCGCCGTTGATCAGGTCGTCCACGGTCGCCGTGTCGCCGAGCCGGGCAGCGGCCATCGCGCCCTGGAGCAGGAGGATCCCGTAGACGGAGAGCCGCTCCGGGCCGGCGTCGTTGCCGCCGCCGGGGGCCAGCCGGTTGGCGATGTTGACGTTGAGCTCCAGCGCGGAACGGGCCCGCCCCATGGCGACCATCGCGTTGCAGACCCGGGTGGTGGCGATCCCGGCGAGGAGCTGGTCGTCGGCCCGCTGGGCGACCGCCATCGACCGGTCGGCGGCCAGCCAGGCCAGTTCGCACTCGCCGAGCTTGCGCAGCACCGAGGAGGCGATCTGGTACACCTGGCCGAGCAGGTGGGCGGCGTCGCGGGCCTGGTCGCCGTCGTGGCCGGCGTCCGCGGCCTGGGCGTCGCGCAGGAGCTTCGGCAGCGCCCGGGTGAGCATCCCGTAGCGGCCGTACTGGTAGGTCAGCCAGGCGTGGTTGACCGCCTTGCGCATGTCCACCAGCGGCGGCGGGAACGGGGCGGCGTCGAAGTAGGCGCTCATCGAGTCGTACCGCTCCAGGGCCGCCCGGATCTCCTGGACCTCGACCGGATCGATGCAGTTGAGCACGTCGGTACGCCGCTCCGGGTCCTTGCCGAGCAGCAACTGAACGTCGACCTCAAGGATGTAGGCGATCTCGTAGAGGACGGAGAACTTGTCCAGCCGGCGCACCCCGCGCTCGACCTTGTCCACCCAGCTCTTGGATTTGCCGAGTCGGTCGGCGAAGACCTGCTGGGACATCTTGCGCCGGCCGCGCCAGTACGCCACGCGCCGGCCTATGGGTAACTCGTCCATGTCCATCCCTCCCCTGGCCGGGCCGGTTGGCCTCGGCGGCGACCGTGCGGACGGATCGGTGGTCCGTTCGTCCTCAGGTTTTCGCTGGTCGCACAGCCTGTACGTCGGCCGTGCGGTCAGCACTCCTAGCTTTCGTGCAAGTTGCATCAGCCGTTCCGTCAAGTCAACGAACGCGGGTTACGGCAGTGACGGCGCTCGACAAGCGACCTGGCACCTACCGGTCCGGGCGAGAGGAGTTCGTAGGCATGTGGGGGAACGTCGGGCCGCGGGTCGCGCAACTGTCGCCGCTGGAACGGGTCCGGCTGCGCCGGGTCGCCGTCCGCTACGCCGTCCACGGCTGGGAGGTGACCCCCGGCGCATGCCTGGCCCGCAGCCGCTTCGTGTGCGGTCGGGCCGGCTGTCCCACCGTCGGCTGTCATCCCGCGCTGGAGGACTGGGAGCGGGCGGCCAGCACCGACGCGGCGCGGGTGGCGACCTGGTGGCGCAGCCGCCCGTACGGCGTGCTGCTGCCCACCGGGCGGGCGTTCGACGTCCTGGAGGTGCCGGCCCACCTCGGCCGGGGGGTACTCGACGTGGTCGGGAACCACCCGGCCGGATTCGGCGTCCGCGGCCCGGTGGTGGTGACGCCGACCGGGCGTTGGATGTTCCTGGTCCGTCCCGGCGACCCGCTGCGCCCGGAGCTGGAGCACTGCTTCCACGTGGTCCGGCACGGCACCGGCTCGTGGATCCCGGCACCGCCGACCCGGCTGCCGGAGGGCACGGTCCGCTGGGCGGTCGCCCCGGAACAGGCGCGCTGGCAGCTCCCGGACTCCTACCTGGTGCAGAACGTGCTGGTAGACGCGCTGCGGGCGACCGGCGTGACGCTCACCCCCGAGCTGCTCCCCGGCCACCTGCCACTGCCACGCCGCGGCTGGTGAACCCGCCCCGGCGACGCCGCTGGTGGATCCGTCCGCCGTCGGACTGACGCCGGCGGGCCCGCCCCTGTCGGGGAGCCGACGCGCCCCGGGCAGCGTCCCCGCGCCCCGGGACGTCGTTGATCCGGACGAGGGGGCGACAGCGCCCCGAGCGGGGGTGTGATGTCCAGCAGGGATGACGCGGCACGCCGGCCAGACGGCGCGGAACCGCCACCGCACCACCGACGCGGGCACCGCTGGCCGCCGACCCGCCCGGCCGGCTCTCGCCCCGGCCGCCCCCGCCCCGGAGGCACCCACCCGGCCGGCACCCGCCGCCCCGCCTGCTGACACCCCGCCCGCTAACCACCCCACCCACCCCGTCCTCCGCGATCTTGCAGTTCGGGCCCGGTCACACCGGGACGAAAGCCCCATCCTGGGGGCCGCAAGTGCATGATCACGGCAAGCGGCGGGGCGCAGGTCCGTCAGGGCGGGGAGGCGGGGGTGGGGGAGTGCAGGCAGCTGGTGTCGTCCGTGATCACCGCGGGCAGGCGGCGGCCGGGCCGGAGAAGGTGCGCCCGCCGGAAGGGCTGTTCTTCTTCAGCGCCTCGCCGGCCCGGGAGCCGATGTAGCTCTCGTTTCTGCTCGGTGTAGGTGCGCACCGTGCTCGGCCGCTGGCCGCTGGCCGCTGGGGCGGGCGGGGGTGCCGTCGGTGACCGTGGTGCCGGTGGCGTCGCCGACCGGGGCGTCGCCTTCGAAGAGCCCACGTACCTGCGGGGTCATGGCCAGGGCTGCGCCGCCGGCCACCACCGCGGCGGTGCCCCCGATGGCGGCGAGGGCACGCCGCCGGCCCACCCTGCGGCCCGGGTCGTCGTCATCGTCGAGGTTGGGCAGTCCGTAGCCGGGGGTCGCGGGCTGGGCCGGCCGGCCCAGTCCGTCGGGGCCGACCCGCTGTGGGCCGCGCCGCGCCGGCCCGGGGGCGGCGGGCGCGTGCCCGGGGTACCGGCCGGCCGGGGCGGGGCGGGCGCCGGGGTGCGGATGGTTCGGCTGTGGCCGGTCGGGCCCGTAGGGGGCGGACGTGCCGTGGTCGCGGTAACCGTCCGGGGTGGGGTGCTGTCGTCCGTCCCAGCCGCGGTCGTCCCGCGGTCGGCTCGGTGGCACATTCTGGTCGGCCGCGTACCAATCCCGTTTTCGTCGAACGCCGGCATGGCCGCGCCCGGGGTGCGGCGGCTACCGCTGGAGGAGCTGCCACGGAAGGTAGCCGGGGGTGGAGGGCCTTCAAGAGACGCCGAACCAGCCGGTGGAGGCACTTGAGGCGGGGCTCAACACCACGGGTGGAGGGTCCGTTTCGACTGCCGACGGGGGCGACGTCCGGAGCAGGACGAACACGCACCGGGCGGGCCGGGACGTGCCGGTTCGCACCGTCCGGCGCGAGGTGCGCCGTTCCACGGCGCAGGGAATCCTGAGGCGGGAGTAAGGCTGCGCTCAGGCGGCCGCGACCCGGGGAACCGCGCTCCGGCGGCGGTGGACAGACCGCCGGCGGGACGTCGGTGACCGCTCCCGCCCGGCGGCCTGTCGAAAGTAGCAGCAGGAGGAGCGCGTGAGCCGCCGCCGCAGCGGGTATGCCGCCGAACCGCTGAACGCGTGAGGGGAAGGCACCGCCATGCTCAGCAAAGAGGATCAGCGCAGGTTCGAACAGATCACCCGTCAGCTCCGGGAGAGCGATCCGGAGTTCTTCGCCCGCCTGGAACACCGGGCCCGGTCCCACCGCGGCCGGTACCTGATGCTGTTGACCATCGTGCTGTGGGCCTCGCTGCCGGCGGCGACCGTGCTGGCCGGCGGGCTGGCCGGGGCGATCTTCGCGGTGGTGTTGCTGGCCAACGCCGCGCTCATGTGGCGGTTCCGCCGCCGCTGGCTGTGACGCCGGCCCGGCCGCCGGTCCGCCGTGGACCGTGGCCAGGACCCTCCCCGCCGGATGGTCCGTCGTCGGCCGGGACCGTCATCGCGGCGTCGGGCGGGACCCCGACTCCGGCGCCCGGCCCGTCTCCGGGCGAGCCTGGCCGAACTCCCGGTACGCCCGGCGCAGCCGCTCCAGCAGGCCGGGCCCGCCGAGCGCGGGCGCGGGCGCGCCGAGCTGCCGCAGCAGCAGGTCCGAACCGGTCGATAGGGTCGGCGGGCGGTCCGGCAGTGGCACCGGAGGCAGCCAGAACCGGTCGACGGCCTCGTCCAGCGGCGCCGGGGGCAGCCCGGCGAACGCCCGCGCCGCGCCGACGGCCGGCGCGACCCGGCCACCACCGTCCCTCGTGGACGGCGATCCGGACCCGCCGCCGGCAGCCGCCGGGGTGGACGACGTGGGTGCCCGACCGGCACCGTCCGGGGTGGACGGCGCGGGCACCCGACCGGCCCTCGGAGCGCCCCGATCGCCCGACGTGACACCGGCAGCACCGGTGGCCGGCTCCGCGCGGTCGGCAGCCGTGGCGGCGCGCAGGTCGCGCAGCCGGTCCAGCAGCTCCGCCCGACGCCGTCCCCGCCAGTGCAGCAGCTCGAACGGGTCCGCGTCGAACGCCTCCGCGAGCAGGTAGAACGCCGCCGCGAGATGCTTGCACGGGACGGCGAAATCGGGGCAGTCGCACCGCTGGGCCAGCTCGTCGACCCTGGCGGGGAACAGCGGTGCCCCGACGCCGGCGCACAGCTCCTCCAACTCGGCGGGGAGGTCGCCGGCGAGCAGCCGGGCGCTGAAGAACGCCTGCGCCCCCAGCTCCGCCTCGATCCGGTCCCACAGCGCCGCCGGGAACGGCTCCAACGCGATCCGCACCCGGTACGGCCCGGGCCGGGAGCCCTGCACCCGCGCGGTCACCACACCGGGGGCGACGTCGAGGCTGAGCACCTGGCCCGCCCGCGCGTACGACCGGCCCCGGGTGAGCCGGGTGCCCAGCGCGAACGACTCCAGCACCTCCAGGAACCGGCGGGACCACCAGGACCGGCCGATCGCGCCCCGGGTGCTGCGGGCGCGCAGCCCGCCGTCCACCCGGCGCGGCCGGCCGTAGTCGGCGAACCGGCCGGTCGACGCCGACCCGTCCGGCGACGGCCCGGTCACTCGGCCACCGCCCCGGCCTCCAGTGCGAACAGCTCGCGCAGCCGCTCGGTGGACAGCTCGGTCACCCACTGCTCCCCGGAGCCCACCACGGACGCGGCTAGGCTGCGCTTCTCGGCGATCATCGCGGCCACCTTCTCCTCCACCGTGCCGGCGCAGACGAACTTGCGGACCTGCACCCTCCGGCGCTGGCCGATCCGGAACGCCCGATCGGTGGCCTGGTCCTCGACGGCGGGGTTCCACCACCGGTCGACGTGGACCACGTGGTTGGCTGCGGTGAGGGTCAGCCCGGTGCCGCCGGCCTTGAGGCTGAGCACGAACAGCGGCGGCCCGTCGGCGGACTGGAACCGGGTCACCATCGCGTCCCGGTCGGCCTTGCCCACCCCGCCGTGCAGGAAGAGCACCTCCCGGCCGAACCGGGCGGAGAGGTGCCCGCGCAGCATCCCGCCGAACTCGGCGTACTGGGTGAACAGCAGGGCCCGCTCCCCCGCCGCGAGCACCTCGTCGAGGATCTCCTCCAGCCGGGCCAGCTTGCCGGACCGGCCGGCCAACGCGGACCCGTCGCGCAGGAGCTGGGCGGGATGGTTGCAGACCTGCTTGAGCCGGGTCATCGCCGACAGCACCAGGCCGCGCCGCTCGATGCCGTCGCTGGACTCGATGCGGGCCAGCATGTCGTCGACCACCGCCCGGTAGAGCGACGCCTGTTCAGCGGTGAGGTTGCACAGCACCTCCATCTCCAACTTCTCGGGCAGATCGGAGATGATCGACGAATCGGTCTTGAGCCGGCGCAGCACGAACGGGCCGGTCATCCGGCGCAGCCGCTCGGCGGCCTCGGCGTCGCCGTGCCGCTCGATCGGCTCGGCGTACGCCTTCCTGAAGCTGGCGGCCGGGCCGAGCAGGCCGGGATTGGCGAACTGCATGATGGACCACAGGTCGGCGAGCCGGTTCTCCACCGGCGTGCCGGTGACCGCCACCCGGTGCCGGGCGGGCAGCGACCGGACCGCCTCCGCCTGCCGGGTGGCGGCGTTCTTGATGGCCTGCGCCTCGTCCACCACCAACCGGTGCCAGTCGATCCCGGCCAGCTCGACCGCGTCCCGGGTGGCCACCGAATAGGTGGTGAGGACCAGGTCCGCCGCGTGCACGACCGCGGCGAACCCATCCCGGCGCGCCCGGTCGGCGCCGTGGTGCACGTGTACGCGCAGCGTCGGGGCGAACCGGGCGGCCTCCCGCTGCCAGTTGCCGACCAGCGACATCGGGCAGACCAGCAGGGTCGGCCCGGCGGTCGGCGGGTCCCCGGCGATCAGGGCCAGCAACTGCACCGTCTTGCCCAGCCCCATGTCGTCGGCGAGCACCCCGCCGAGGCCGAGCGACTGGAGGAACGCCAGCCAGGCCAGCCCGCGCCGCTGGTACGGCCGGAGCGTCCCGGTGAACGTCGGCGGCGGGTCCAGCGGGGTGAGCCGCCGCTCGGCCTGCCCGGAGAGCAGCTCGCCGAGCGCCCCGTCGGCGGTCACCTCCAGCACCGGGAGCGCGTCGTCGGAGTCCGCGTCGGCGAGGCCGAGCCGGAGCAGGTCGGCCACGGTCAGCTCACCGGCCGAACGGAGCATCCGCAGCCCGGCGGCGAGCCGCCCCGGGTCCAGCTCCACCCAGCGCCCCCGCAGCCGGACCAGCGGCGTCTTCAGCTCCGCCAACGCGGCCAGTTCCTCGGCGGTGAGCGGCTCGTCGCCGAGGGCCACCTCCCACCGGTAGTCGACCAGCGCGTCCAGGCCGAACCCGCCGTCGGCTGCCGCCACGGTGCCCGGCGCGGTGCGGCTGCGGGCCTGCAACCGGGCCCCCAGCCGGGACGAGGGCCGCCGCCACCAGGACGGCACCAGCACCCCGAAGCCGGCGGCGTGCAGCACCGGAGCGCCGTCGCGCAGGAACCGGTGCGCGCCCTCGACGTCCAGCTCCAGGGCCTCCGGGGTGGCCGTACGCAGCGCGGTGTCCAGCTCCGGCCAGAGCCGGCTGGCCCGGCCCAGCTCGGCGAGCAGGGTCTCCTGCGGGGAGTCCAGCCGGCCGGCGAGGGCGGGCACGGTGTGCGGGGACCGCCAGACCTGCCCGGCGTCGACGATCAGGCTCGGCTCGTCGGCGGCCTGGAGCCCGAACTCGACCCGCCAGCGGGCGGCGTCGGGGAGCGTCCCGGCCTGGTCGGTTACCGCCTCCCGCAGGTCCCGGACCCCGGCCGGCACGTCGCCGAGCGGGTCGGTGGAGGCGTCACCGATCGAATCGGTCAGGGCATCACCGATCGGGTCGGCGACCGGCTCCACCAGGCGGAAGCTGGCCCGGACCGCGCCGCCGGCCGCGTCCCGCTGCCAGTCGTCCAGCTCGGCACGCAGCGCCGCGAGGGCCCCCGGCTCGGCGGTGAACTCCCCCGCCGGACCGGTCAACGCGGCCAGCCAGGCCGGCACCGCGCCGGTCGGCCGGCCGCCCCGGGTCGGCGTGGTGCGGGTGAGGGCGGCCCGGGCTGCGGCGTCGGTCAGCGCGTCGAGGGCGTCGGCGACCAGGTCGCCGGGGGGAAGGTCGCCGGCGGCCCGGGCGACCGGCGGGAGGGCCAGGGCGAGCGACCGGGCCCAGGCCGCGTCGGCGCCGGTGAGCAACGGCCGCCACACCGCCCGCGCCGCGACCGCCCCGGGCCGCGCGGGCCGGCGCCGGGCCCGCGTCGCGGCGCCGGCCGGGCGGAACGCGGCCGGGTCCGCCCGCGCCGCCGGGGCCCAGGGGTCGTCGTCCTCGGGCCACGACGGGGCGACCCCGGGCAGGACGCGGCCCCGGCGGACCAGGTCGGCGGCGAACTCGGCCAGCTCGGCCAGGTGCCGGAGGGCGGCGCCGGGCACCCCGGCGTGGCCGCCGGCAGCCCGCAGCAGCGCGAGCGCGTCCGCCGGGGCGTACCGGAGGGCGGGAGCGCGCCAGCCGGCGAGGGTGACCGGTCCCCGGACCGGCTCGGCGACGGCGGTCCGGACCAACTCCGGCGAGTCGACCGGCGAGCCCGCCCGGGTGGGCAGGCGCAGCAGCACCGACCCGGCCTCGGCTGTCCCCGGCCCGGTCGTCCCCGGCGCGTCGGGCGGCCGGCCGAGGGCCGTCGACCCGGTGGTCTCGGGGCCTGCGGTCTCGGGGCCCGCGGGCGGCGGGCCGACGGTCCGCGGGTCGGTGGGGTCGAGGGCAGCGGCCAGGGCGGCGTGGTCGGCGGCGAACGGGTGGGACCGCTCGCGGGGGGCCCGGCCGGGACGGCGGGGCGCCCGCGCCGGCAGGGCGGTGTCCTCGGCCCAGACGGCGAGCCCCGAGCCGGGCAGCCACGCCCCGTGGATGACCAGCACCCGTCCCCCTCCGCCCGACGACCACCGAGAATAGCCGGGCCCGACCTGACCCGGACGGACCGGACCGGGACAGCAGCTGGTGTCGTCCGGGTTCCTTCGTTGCGTTCCCGGGCGGGCGCGCCGGCACGGCCCGAGCCGACGCCGCTGGAGCGAGCCCCGCCGTTACTGTGGCGCCCATGTTCGATCTTCTCGTGCTCGGCGGGCTGGGGGTGGACCTGCGGGTACGCGTGCCACAGCTTCCGCTGCCGGCTGCCGACTCGCTCACCGTTCCCCCGATCGACCTGCGGGTCGGCAACACCGGTGCCGGGGTGGCGCTGGCCGCCCGCGCGCTCGGCCTGCGGGTGGCAGTCGTCGACGTGCTCGGCGCCGACCCGGCGGGCGAGGTGGTCCGGGCCGCGCTGGACCGGGCCGGGGTGCACACCGTGCTGGCCGTGGACCCGGGCGGGACCCGCCGGTCGGTGAACCTGGTGGACCCGGCCGGCCGGCGGATGTCCCTCCACGACCCCCGCCCGTGGCAGGGTCCGCCGCCGTTCGCGCCGGAGCGGCTGGCCGCGCTGGCCCGGGACGCGGCGCACGTACACCTGTCGATCATGGATTGGGCGCCGCCCGTGCTACCCGCGCTGCGTGCCGGGCTACCGGCCGGGGTCGGCCTCTCCACCGACCTGCACGACTGGGACGGCGACAACCCCTACCACCGCCCGTTCGCCGAGGTGGCCGACCTGGTACTCGTCAGCGGCGTCCGGCTCGGCGAGCGGGCCGGGGCGGTCGTCGCCGCGCTGGCGCCCCGGACCACCGTGGTCACCCGGGGCGCGGACGGTGCGGAACTCTTCGTCGCCGGCGGGCCGCCCGCCCGGGTCCCCGTCGCCGCGCCGCCGGGGCCGGTGGTGGACACCAACGGCGCCGGGGACGCGTTCGCGGCCGGCCTGGTCGCCGCCCGGCTGCGCGGCGCGGGGCTGCCCGAGGCGGCGGCGTACGCGGCCCGGGTCGCCGCGGCGGCCTGCGCGCACGACGGCATGGAGTACCCGCCGGGGCTGCTGCCGCCCGGGTGAACGGCCCGGCCGAGGTGGGCGCGCCGCCCGCCCGGCCGGGCGACGCCGGTGGTCAGACCGCCCCGGTGGAGCCGTCGGTCAGCTCGCGCAGGATGTCGGCGTGGCCGGCGTGCCGGGCCGTCTCCTCCACCATGTGCGTCAGGATCCAGCGCAGGGAGACCTCGCCGAGTTGCCGGTGCGGCACCACATGGTCAAGGTCGAAGCGCGCGGCGACCGCGCGGGACCGGGCGCAGGCCTGCTCGTAGCCGGCCAGGAGGGACCGCACCGTGTCGGCGTCGTCGAGGACGAAGCTCGCCGCCGCGTCCTCCTCGGTGGTCGGGTAGACGTCGCCGGGCTCCGGGGTGAGCAGGTAGGGGAACCAGTTCCGCTCCACCAGCGTCAGGTGTTTCACCAGGCCGGCGAGGGTGGTGAGGGAGGGCACCAGCCGACGCCGGGCGTCGGCGTCGCTGAGGCCGCGCAGTTTGCGCGTCACGCTGGCGCGGTGGAAGTCGAGGAAGGATTCGAGCACGGCGCGCTCGTCGCCGGTGCGGGCCAGCACGGGCCCGAGGGTGGGGTCGATCGCGATCTCCGCCATCCACGGACCCTAGCCGTCACCCCTAGATCACGCTGCCCCGCTCGCCCGTGCCTCGCAGCGGGAGATCTCGGTGGAAAAGGGCTCCCGGAGGGACCGTTTCCTACCAATATCTCGCCCGCCCCTGCGAGCGCGGCGCGCGCTGCCGGGGATCTCCTGCGGGGCGGCGGTCGCCCCGGCAGGATTGGGCGCATGGCAGCAACGGAAGAGATCCCGCTGGCGGGCGGCACCGCCGACGGGCAGGCGGTCACGGTGGAGCTGGACAGCAACGGCCGTCCGCCGTTGACCCACCACCATCTCGGCGAGCACGGGCTGGCCGAGGCCGAGATCTACGAGTTGGAATCGGTGGCCGAGGGCCGCCGGGGGTGGCTCTACCGGTGGCGGGGGTCGGCCGTCTGACCGCCCGGCGCCCCGGTCGGGCGAAGCCGGCCGTCCACCCGGCCCGGCAGCCTCGACGAGCGCAGGCTCTCCAGCACCGCGCCGGTCACCTGCGACGTGCCCCGGGCCTGGTCGCAGACCTCGGCCACCCGGCGGGCCGTCTGCGCGGCGCGGGCCTCCCGCTCGTCCCACAACCGGTCCACCTCGGCCAGCAGCGGCCCCTCCACCTCCCGCTCCACGCCGCGCAGCGCCGGCACGCCGAGGCGCTGGGCCAGGTCGAAGACCTTCCCCGCGTACGGCAGGGGCAGGAACGGGGTGCCGACCATCGCGGCGAAGATCAGGAAGTGCAGCCGCATGCCGACGGCGAGGTCGAAGTGCCGCATCAGCCCGAGCACCTGCCGGGGCGAGTAGTCGCCGTGCAGGATGCGCCCCCGCTCGGCGGCGGTCATGTGCGACATCACGCCGTGCGAGTGCCGGATGTCGTCGCGTTCCATGGGCACGAAGAGCACGTACGCGTCGATCCGGTGGATCAGGAAGTCGGCGATCTGGGCGATCAGCCGGTGGTAGCCGTCGACGTCGAGCCGTTCGGCGGCCCGGCCCGGCTCCCGGACGCTGAGCCCGACCAGTCGCCGGCCGGCCGGCACCCCCTCCTCGCGCAGGAACCGTTCGGGGAACTCCTCGGGCTCCAGCAGGAACGCCGGGTCGGCGGTCACCGTGATCGGGTTGATCAGCCCGGCCTCCTCCAGCACCATCCGGGACTCCTGGTCCCGCACGGTCACCTCGGTGGCACCGGCCAGCGTCTCCCGGACCATCCCGGTGTCCACGCCGTCGCTGAGCGGCCCCACCCCCACCGCGTACGTGAGCAGGGGCAGGCCGCGCTCCTGGGCCACCCGGACCACCCGCAGGTAGCGGCGGGCCTCCCGGTCGTAGAGGATGCCGCCGCCGCCGAGGATCAGCAGGTCCAGCTCGGCCAGCACCTGCGCCGAGTCGACCCGGCTCACCCCCTCCCAGGGCACCGCCTCCACGTCGGGGTGGGACCGCGCGGTGTGCTCCGGGTTCCGGGAGAAGACGATGATCCGCGCGTGCGGCTCGTGCGAGCGCAGGTCGGCCAGGAGGCCGGTCAGGATCGCCTCGTCGCCGAGGTTACGGCCACCGTACGAGCCCAGCACACCGATCGTCGGTGCGGTGCGGTCCCCCATCGCCTCGCTCCTCCCGGTGTGCGTCCGGGCAGGGTTCCCGGCGTGCGCCCGGGCGTCCGGCCTCCCGGCGTGCGTCCGGGCAGGGTTCCCGCTGGGTACGGGGGCACACCTGCGTCGGTCAGCCCGGTCCGGGCGGGCCGACCGGCTTGCTCATCTGTTGGGCGGTGACCCGGAAGCCGAGGCGCTCGTAGAGCCGGACCGCCACGGTGTTGTCGGCGAAGACGTTCAGCCCGAGCCGGTCGAAGCCGAGACGGGCGAGTTCGGCCTCGACGAGCCCGATCATCCGCGCGGCGTGGCCGCGTCCCCGGTGCGCGGGATGCACCTCGATGTTGTGGATCCACGGGGTGCTCGGGTTGCTGGGGCCGCCCGGGCGGGGCAGGGTCACCCAGATCCAGCCGACCTCGACGTCGTCGACCAGGGCCAGCCGCAGCAGCACGCCCGGGGTCGCCACCCCGTCGGGCAGCAGCTGGGCGATCTGCAGGGCGGACTCGGCCCGGGCCGCCTCCGGCGACAGGTGCCTGGCTGCGGCCAGGTTCTCGGCGTACGAGTGCTCCAGCGGCAGCCTCAGGCGGGCGAGCTGGTCGGCGGTCATCGGAGCGAGGGTGAGCGGCACGGCGGCTCCTCGGGGCAGGCCGCCGTCAGCCGTGCGGCGCCGGACCCGCGTCACCCGGATGCGGGGCGGCACCACCGACCAGGCGGGACACCAGGGCGGAAAGCACCTCCTCGACGTCGAAGCCGGCGTCGATCGAGGCGGTGAGCAAGGTCGGGCAGCAACCCGTCCACCGCATAGTGGAGCAAAGCGATCTCGAACGCGCCACCCGGTAAACCGGCGGCGGCACCTCGTCGGGGGCGTACCGCTCCAAGATCCGCCCGGCGAGGGCGCCGAGCATGTCGGACAGCAAGTCGCCCTGCCCCTGTCCGGTGCGCGGCGCCCCGCTGGGGCTGCCGTTCTCGACCACGTGGATCGGAATGCCGGGCGGGATCTTGGCGCGCGGTAGCGAGTGGTTCCGCAGGTGGTCGAGGGCGTGCCCGGTGAGGGATGCGACGTCGACGACGAACGGCTGGCCGCCCGCGAGGTCGTCGACGAGGGCGACTCCATGCGTCGGTCCTCCCCCGTCCGCCGGGCTACTCGGTCGGCCAGTCGATGTCGCGCGACCGGATCCGCGCCGCCAGGATCCTGATCCAGCCCGCCTCGGCGGCGACGACGTTGCGCCAGTAGGCGACTTCGAGCATGTACGCCTCGGGCACCCCGGCGGGCTCCTGCCGCAGGTCCGTCAGCCGCTGGCCGAGGCGGGCAGCACGGTCGTCCAGGATCGCCGCCGCGTCGCCGGCCGGGAGGATCCCCAGGTAGGCCACGGCCATGATGAAGTCCGGGGAGGCGACCTGGGCGTCGCTGAGCCCCTCCACGACCCTGCGGCTGAAGTCCGCCAGACCCGCCTCGGTCACCTCGTAGACCGTGCGGGGCGGCCGGTTTCCCACCCGCTCGGGAGCGCGGGCGGCGACCAGGTCGGCCCGCTCCAGCGCCTTCAACAGGGACGTGACGGTGCTGCGGGTCACCGACAGGTGCCCGTACCGGCCGCAAAGGCGTGTCGCGACGTCGTAGGCGTGCGACGGCTGCTCGACGAGGAGCCCGAGCAGCGGCAGCACCAGGGTGTTCCGGGAGGCGTTCGTGGGCACCGGGACAACCTAATAGACGTATACGTCTAGGCGCAACATCGGAACCGGGCCGAGGGACCTCGCCGCCGTACCCGACACCACGCCCGGTCAGGCCGGCTCGCGGACCTGGGTGGTGAGGAACGGGATCACCGCGGCGGGCAGCGCCGGCGAGGCGACGATGTCGTAGTGGGTGAGGCCGGGCAGAACGGCCAGACGCGACGCGGGGCGGTCGGTGCCGTCCCAGCCGGCGTCGCGGTGGCCGCCCCCGAGCAGCCCGAAGAACTCCGCCACGTGGTTGACCGGGATCGAGTCGGCGTCCGCGAAGACCAGCAGGGCGGGCAGGGCCAGGGCGGCCACCTCGGCCGACCAGTCGTACTCGCGGCGGAGCAGAGCGCCGGTCTTGGCCCAGAGCGCCGGCCAGTCCTGCGGGCGCGGGGCGACCCGGGCGTACAGCTCGTGCGGCGGGGTGCCCCGCATCCGCTCGCCCGTCCGCTCGTCCTGGGCGCCCATCGCGGCCAGCACCTCCGGGTACCAGCCCTGCCTGCGGCAGGGGGCGGAGACCACCACCAACCGGCGCACCAGGTCCGGGTGCTGGATCGCGACCCGCAGGGCCACGCCACCGCCCAGCGAGTAGCCCAGCACGTCGGTCTCGCCGAGGCCGAGGCGGCGGATCAGCGCGGCGACGTCGTCGGCCATCGACTCGTACCGCAGCGGGCGATCGACGTCGGCGGTGCGGCCGTGCCCCTGAAGGTCGACCGCGACCACCCGGCGGCGCCCGGCGAGGGCGGGCAGGATCGGGGCGAACATCTCCACCGCGCCGTACCCGCCGTGCAGCAGCACCAGCGGACGGCCGGAGCCGCGCACCTCGTACCACAGCCGCAGGCCGTTGACCTCCGCGTAGCTCACCAGGGCACCTCCGGCTCGTCCGGCCACTCGCCCCGATCCAACACCAGCCGTACGAGATCGCGGCGCCGATCGCCCCGGCCCACCCACGACGACGTCCGGCGGACCGCCGACCGCCCGGGAGGCCGGGGCCGGCCAGTACGACGGGGACGTCCGGGCGCGGGTCTGTCGACGCGGTCACTGGGGGCGGTGCTGATGCCGGCCGGAATCCCCTCCTATCCCGGCCGGACGCACGGGTCGGTGATCGTGTAGGTCGGGCTCTGCGCCGTGCGGCCGTCCACCGCGGTCGCCCGTACCGACCAGGTCAGCGCCGACGCGCGCAGCCCTCCGACGGTCACCCGTCCGACGGATCCGTCCACCGTCGTGGCCCGGGTCGAGGTGCGGCCGCCGGCCGGCGTCCAGCGAACCTCGGCGCCGCCGAGCGTGGCACTGCCGGTGGCCTGCACCGCGAGGCTGTACGTCTCCGCACCGCACCGCACCCGCGCGGTGGCGGAGACCGTGAACGGAGCGGCGACCTGCGGTGCGGCGGGCGGGCGGGGCACGGTCGGTGGTCTGCTCGGTGCCACGGTCGGTGCCGGTGCGGTGCCACCCGGCACGAGATCGGGCGCGGCGGGCGCATCGGTCCGGGCGGCCCCGTCGCCGTCCGCCGGCCCGGCGACAGGGCCGGACGTCGCACCGCCGGCACCGGGCGGAGCCGGCGGGTCGGCTTCCGTGGCCGTGCCGGACGGCAGCGGCGCGGCGGGGGGTGCCGCCGGCTCCCCGGCCGGCCGACCGAGCACTTCGGACACCGGTTGGCCGGAGCCGTCCCGCGCGGCGGTCGGGCGACCGGGGGCCAGTGCCCAGGTGCCGAACACGGCGATGAGGATCAGCAGGGCCACGGTCGCGGCCAGCCGCCGACGGTGCCGGTCACGGTCCGCCCGTGAGGTCACCCGCACGGCGTGCGCCGCCCCGCGCGGCACCGCCGCCGCACCGTCGGCTGCCGGAGTGGGCCGGTCGGCCGGTCTGTCGGCCGGACCGGCATCGCCGGCACCGGCGGGTTCGTCGGCCGCCGGCGCCAGGTCGGCCGGGACCGCACCCGCCGGATCGGCTGCCGCGTCGGCCCCCGGGTCGGCCGGGACCGCACCCGCCGCGTCGGACGCCGGGCCGGCGAGGAGGTCGGTCGCGCAGACCTCGGCCAGTCTCGGCCACACCGTGTCGGCGACGACCAGGAAGGCCGGTGCCGTGTACGCCGACAGCAGCGCGGCCGGGCTGAGCTGTTCCCGCCGGAGCAGCCCGCACACCGCGCAGTTCTCGATGTGCCGCGAGACCCGCTTGCGCAGGGTCGGGGTGAGCCGGCCCTGCCAGCCGTCGATCAGATCGGCGAGGGTGGGGCAGTCCCGGGCCCCGGCACGGGCCACCAGCAGCGCCCCCAGCGCCCGTTCGAGCTGGGTGCGGGCGCGCGAGAGGCGGGCATGCGCGTGGTTGGCGGGCACCCCGAGGGCCGCGCCGATGTCGGCGGGCGACAGGTCGTGGCGGATGGCCAGGTGGACCACCTCACGGTCGCCCGGGTTCAGCGCGGCGGCCGCGGCGTGCACCAGGTCGCGTACCTGCTCGGCGTTGACGCCTGTGGCCGGGTCGGCGGTGTCGGCCACCGGCTCGCCGGCCTCCTCCAGCGGCAGGGAGCGGGACCGCTCCCGGAGCTGCCGGAGGCACTCGTTGCGCACGATCGCGTACAGCCAGGAGCGCAGCCGGTCGGGCTCGCGGAGCTGGCCGATGCGCTGGCCTGCGGTGAGGAACGCGTCGTGGACGGCGTCCGCGGCGGCCTCCGGCTCGCGCAGCACGGTCCGGGCGTACGTGTACAGCCGGTCGGCGTACCGCCGGTACATGCCCTCCAGCCCGGCCCGCTCGCCGCGACGCACCGCCTCGACCAGCGCGGTGTCGTCCTGTGCCGCCGTGTCCATCGTGTCCCCCGCTGCTCGTCAACCATGTCAGTGAAGCCGCGAATTCTTTTCTTCGGAACTTTCTGTTGGTATCCCGACCCGGCCGCGCTCCTACCGGTGTCCAACACCTCTGGAAAAGGAAGACACCATGCGAGCAGGATTGAACCGGAACCGTTGGTCGCGTCGGACGGCCGCCGTGGGTGGGAGCGTGCTGAGCGCACTCGTGCTCGGCCAGGTGGCCCTCACCGGACCGGTCGCGGCGGTACCCGGCCTGAGCCTCAAAACGACGACCGGCCCCAGCAACAGCGTCGCGAAGTCGCAGAACGCGACCTGTCCGGCCGGCACCAAGGTCATCGGCGGCGGCGGCGCGATCACCGGTTCCGGCCTCGGGCAGGTCGGCATGGACATCATGGTGCCGCTGATCGGCAGCGACACGTACTCGGTGACCGGGCGTGAGGACGAGAACGGCGTGGCCGGCAACTGGGCGGTCACGGCCAACGCGGTGTGCGCCCCGTTGCCCCCGGGCCTGGTGACCGTCTCCGGCAGTTCGGCGCCCAGCCTCGGCACGTCGAACTGGTTCGAGAAGTCCTGCCCGGCCGGCAAGCACGCCATCGGGGTCGGTGGCGCGGTCGTCGGGGCGTCGAACAGCGAGGTCGTCCTCGAGGATCTGCGCATCAACCAGAACAGCGTCGTGGTGGCGGGCGCCGAGGACGGCACCGGCTTCGCCGGCACGTGGTGGCTGGACGCCACCGCGATCTGCGCCGACCCGCTGCCCGGCGAGCAGCGCGTGATCGACGACAGCGTCTACAGCTCCACCGCCACCCAGTCGGTCACGGCCACCTGCCCCGCCGGCACCCGCGTGCACGGGGTGGGCGGCGAGATCCTCGGCGGCGAGGGACAGGTGCGCCTGACCGAGATGCGGGCCACGTCCTCGACTGTCGTCACCGTCCGCGCCGCGGAGGACGAGAACGGCTTCAGCGACACCTGGAAGGTGCGCGCGTACGCCGTCTGCGCGAGCTGACCGGCAGGTATCCGTGGTCCCGCGCCGGGAGTCCGGCGCGGGACCACACCGCTCGGCTGTTTCAGCCCTGCTTGGTGCAGGTAACCACAATCAGATCGTCCGGCAACATCTTGCTGCCAGCCTTCGCCGACTGCTTCGTCACCGTCCAGTTCGCCAGCATCAACACCAGCGTGTCGTTCTCGTCCTGGCTGCCGTACTGGATGTTCGTGAACCCCAGCTTGCGGAGCTTGTCGTCGGCGACTGCGGCGTTCATGCCTTTCACGTTCGGCATGACCAGCTTCGCCGGTGCGGGCGGCGCGGCTGGTGCGGTCGGTGCGGGGGCCGTCGTCGCCGCGGGAGCCGGCGTGGTGGGAGCGGCCGTCGTCGGCACCGGGGCCGGGGTCGGGGTCGGCTCCGCGGGTGGTGCGACACGCTCGGCGACCGCTGCCACAGTCGGGGAGGACCTCGCCTCCGGTTGGGTGTCACCGCCACCGACGATCGCAGCGATCCCGGTGATGCCGCAGCAGGCGAGGACGAGCGCCCCGGCGACAATGCCGATGATGGCGCCGGTGCCCAGCTTCCGGCGGGGCGGTACTGCTGGCGGCGGTCCGTAAGCAAACTGCTGCGTGGGTGGCGGCTGCCCCTGCCACGCGGTGTGGTCGTTCGGTGGTTGGTAGGTCACCCGGTGGAGTGTCGTCGGCGGCGGCCACTGGCTGTAACCAGCCGATCGGTTGGGCTGCTGTCAGGAAGCCGACTCCCGTGTGACGTGCAGACCGGGGCGCCTGCGGCCCTGGCCGGTCTGCACGTCGGTCCGAGGTGAGGAGGCGCACCCCCGCGTACGGTCTCACCGGAGGCCCTGGGATGGTCGCAGACGGTAATGACGACCCGTTGGCAGCACCTCGCGCCGGAGCTCATCTCCGGCATCGCCGAGCAGGTCGCCGGACTGCCCGGGTTCTTCCGGTCAGTTGATGGTGGGGCTGCGGCGCTCCAGCAGGATGACATCGCGCCAATGTCCGTGGTGGCGGCCGATGCGTTCACGGGTACCGATGACGCGGAAGCCGCACCGCTGGTGCAGGCCGAGGCTGGCGGTGTTCTCGGGGAAGATGCCGGACTGGATGGTCCAGATTCCGGCGGCCTCGGTGGAGGCGATCAGAGCCCGGAGCAGGGTACGGCCTATTCCGTATCCGCCGTGGTCGGGGTGTACGTAGACGGAGTGCTCCACGACACCGGCGTAGGCGGGGCGGGTGGAGACGCGCGAGCAGGCGATCCAGCCGGTGACGGTGCCATCGGCGGTGCGGGTGACGTACCGGTGGCCGGGCAACCTTCCCGCGTCGAACGCCGCCCAGTTCGGTGGCTCGGTGTCGAAGGTGGCGTTTCCGGTCGCGATACCGGCGGCGTAGATGGCCAGCACCTGCTCGGCGTGTGCTGGCGTCATGGGTGCCAGACGGGCCTCGAACGGCATGGTGCTCATGTGCTCAGCCCGGACTTGGCGCGGCGAGCGCCGCTGAACACACGTCGGCGCAGGGCAAGGCTGACGTAGACCAGGGCCACGAGCACGGGCACCTCGATCAGGGGACCGACGACTCCGGCGAGGGCCTGGCCGCTGGTGACGCCGAAGGTGCCGATCGCCACGGCGATGGCGAGTTCGAAGTTGTTGCCGGCGGCGGTGAAGGCGAGGGTGGTGGTGCGCTGGTAGCCCAGGCCGAGCCCGCGACCGAGGGCGTAGGAGCCGCCCCACATGATCACAAAGTAGGCCAGCAGCGGTACGGCGATGAGCACGACGTCCCAGGGGCGGCTGGTGATGGCGTCGCCCTGCAATGCGAACAGGATGACGATGGTGAACAACAGTCCGTACAGGGCACCCGGGCCGATCTTCGGTAGGAACTTCGTCTCGTACCAGGTACGGCCCTTGGCGCGTTCGCCGAAGCGGCGGGTGAGGTAGCCGGCCAGTAGCGGGATGCCGAGGAAGATCAGGACGTTGACGGTGATGTCCCAGCCGGAGACCTCCAGCTTGGCACCGGATAGTCCCAGCCAGTCCGGTAGCACCGAGAGGTAGAACCAGCCGAGGAGGCCGAAGGCGACGACCTGGAAGACGGAGTTGAGGGCGACCAGGACTGCGGCGGCCTCCCGGTCACCGCAGGCGAGGTCGTTCCAGATGATGACCATGGCGATGCAGCGGGCCAGGCCGACGATAATCAGGCCGGTGCGGTACTCGGCGTGGTCGGCAAGAAAGATCCAGGCCAGGGCGAACATCAGCGCCGGGCCGAGCACCCAGTTCAGCAGCAGGGACGACAGCAGTAGCCGCCGGTCGCCGGTGACGGTGTCGAGCCGGTCGTAGCGGACCTTTGCCAGTACCGGGTACATCATGATCAGTAGGCCGAGGGCGATGGGCAGGGAGATGCCGCCGATCTTCACCGCCTCCAGGGCGGTGTTCAGCCCAGGAATCGTACGGCCAAGCAGTAGCCCGGCGACCATGGCCAGGCCGATCCAGATGGGCAGGAACTGGTCGAGGCGGGACAGGCGGGCCACCACCGCCGGTGGCGCATCAGCGTAGGCGGTGGGCATCAGCACTCCCGGCGGGATTCGGCGTTAACACGCGTACGGGCGGCGAGGTCGGTCAACTGTCCGGCGGCGGCTTCCAGAACATCGGGTAGCAGCCGGTAGTAGGTGAACCGGCCGTGCGGCTCGGCCACGACCAGGCCGGCGTCGCGCAGCTGGCGTAGGTGCCCGGAGATGTTGGGCTGCTTCGCGCCGGTATCGGCGACCAGGTGGCAGGTGCAGGCCGGACCGGCCGCGAGGATCTCGACGATCTGCGCGCGCAGTGGGTCCGACAACAACCTGATCACATCAGGCAGCTCTGATATCAGCATGTCCTGATTCAAGCACTGGCCTGGCTGGCCCGTCCACCGAATGGCGATGTGAGCGAGATGAGCATCTCGCGTACGGGCGCCGGCCGGGCGAGGCAGCTACCTGACCGTCGCGGGCTCGGCGACCTGGAGCAGGCCACCGAGTTGACTGAGCGCCGCCGGCTGGAGCCAGTAGTAGACCCAGGTGCCCCGCCGCTCACAGTCCACGAGTCCGGTTTCCCGAAGCACTCGCAGGTGGTGGGAGATGGTAGCGCCGGACAGGTCGAACGCCTCCGTCAGATCGCAGACGCAGATCTCCGATGTCGAGGCGATCATCGACAGCAGTCGGAGCCGAACCGGGTCACCCAGGGCCTTGAACATCGGCGCCAACTGCCCGGCCAACTCGGGCGTGAGGGCCCGGACCGCCAGCGGCGGACAGCACCCGGCGACCGGGCCGACATCACGAACAGGCAGTTTCGACATGCGTCTAGCTTGACACCTGTCTAAACAGTCGTGCAAGGTGGTGGTGCGCTGCTTAGATGTTCGTCTAGCCAAGGAGTATTTGACGTTCGGGGTCTTGCGCCGCCTCCGCAACACCGCCGACCAGTCGCGGGTCTCGTTCTGTGACTCCTGTAGCCGGGTGTGCACCACCCAAGGCCGCGCCGCTGCCCACCCCGACCGGGTCCGCACCACCGTTTGACGCACATCGTCCGTTGACCGGTCACCAAACTTCAAGGAGAACACGATGAGCCAGAACCCAGTCGACGGTCCGTGCTGCGGCACCGCCCCGGCTGCCGAGCAGGCCGACGCGTGCTGCGAGCCTACGGCCAAGTCTGAGGCTGTCGCCGACGGCGCAGGCTGCTGCGGCACCGCTGAGACCACTGCCGAACCCACGCGAAGGCCGGTCGCGGCCGATGACCGCTCGCCAGTCGTGGTGATCGGTGCCGGTCCGGTTGGTCTGGCCGCCGCCGTGAACCTGCGGGTACGTGGCCTGCCGTTCACGGTGCTGGAGGCCGGCGCATCGGCCGGCGCATCGGTCGCCGAGTGGGGACACGTCCGGCTGTTCTCCCCGTGGCGGTACAACATCGACCACGCTGCCCGTCGACTGCTCGACACCGCCGGTTGGGCCGCCCCCGACCTGGACGTGTTGCCGGACGGCAGCGAACTGGTCGAGCAGTATCTACAGCCGCTGGCGAAGCTGCCGCAGTTGGCCCCGCACATCCGCTACGGCGCCCGCGTCGTGGCGATCGGCCGGGTCGGCGTCGACCGAATCAAGACCGCAGGACGGCAGAACGCCCCGTTCGTCGTCCGCCTCGACAACGGCGAGGACGTTCTCGCTGCCGCGGTAATCGACGCCTCCGGAACCTGGAACACGCCCAACGTGCTCGGCGCAAACGGCCTGCCAGCCCACGGCGAAAAGCAGGCGGCCGGACTGATCGGCCCAGCAATGCCCGACGTACTCGGCGCTGACCGTCTCACCTACGCCGGTAAGCACACGGTCGTCGTCGGTGCCGGGCACTCCGCCGCCAACACCCTGCTCGCCCTCGCCGAACTCGCTCAGCAGGAACCCGGCACCCGAATCACCTGGGCCACACGGGGCGGCTCCATCGACCGCGCCCTCGGTGGAGGAGACGCCGACGCCCTGCCCGGCCGGGGTGCTCTCGGCACCGGCATCAAGCTGTTGGTCGACTCCGGCCGGATCGACCTGGTCGTCGGTTTCGCCGTCGACAAGGTCCGGGCCGTCGACAACGGCGTTGAGCTCACCGCGGTCGACGGCCGTACCCTGGCCGTGGACCGGATCGTGGCGGCCACCGGTTTCCGTCCCGACCACACCATCGCCGACGAGCTGCGCCTGGACCTCGACCCGGCGCTGGGCTGCACCCGAGCCCTGGCCCCGCTGATCGACCCGAACGAGCACTCCTGTGGCTCTGTACGCCCGCACGGCATCGACGAACTCACCCAGCCCGAGCCGAACTACTTCGCCGTCGGCATGAAGTCCTACGGCCGGGCCCCGACGTTCCTGATGGCCACCGGCTACGAGCAGGTCCGCTCGATCGCCGCTGCCCTGGCCGGTGACTGGGTCGCCGCCCGTGACGTGCAACTCGATCTGCCCGAGACCGGCGTCTGCTCGTCCACCCTGGGCTACCAGTCGATGCTCGACGATGCCGTCGTCCGCTACGGTCTTGCCCCCGACGTTCCGGCCCGGCTGGTCTCCGCAGCGCTACGACACCTGCCCACCGCCGGTACCGTCGCCGCCGCCACCCGGGCCGCCGCCACCGAGATCGGCATCGACCCAGACGTTGCCCTGCAGCTCGCCGCTCTGGCTGGCGACCAGTTCGACCCCACCGGCAGCGGTGCCGTCGACACCTCGTCGTTGCCACGCGCCGACCTGGGCATGGTCGCCGCCTCAACCTCCGACGGTGGTAGCTGCTGCGGGTGAACACCCCCACCTCGACGGTCCCCGCCGGCCAGTTGGCCGGCGGGGACCAGCACACCCAGTCAAATGCGGCCACCGCGTTCTCTCTTCCTTCTCTGACTTGGTGTGTCTTGAAGGATCGACGCGATGGCCGCCTCTCATCTACGCAACGCGCCCAATGACGGGCAAGTCGCACACCACATCTCTGGACGCAACCACGCCGACACGCTGCACCCAGCTTCGTTATCGCTTAGTTGATCCCTGTTGACCAACCGGACGGGCACGCGTCGGGCACGCAAGCTTTTGGTCCGTGAGCATACGGTCACCGGTCGATGAGCTGATTGAAAGACGCCAAGCTGGTGCGGCAGGCCACCGTCATGGTTTCGGTCGATCACTGCACGTCACCCTGGCAAGTGTTCGGCGTTGATAGCCATCTAGCATCACCTCGTGGTTCCAACTAGCACGAACTCAGCCGGCGGGCTGCCGCCTCGGCGTCTCCCGCTGGGAGTCAACATCGCAAGCGCATTGTTGGTTCTTCAGGCGTCGTTGCTAATACTCGCGGCGATTTCCGCCATATATGCCCAAGGGGGAATCAACACTGCCGTAAACGACGCAGCAGGTCGTTCCAGCGTCCCGGTAGACAGCAGTTCGGTCGCACTCAAGGCGTCCTACTTCCATTTCGAAACTCGGCTTACCCTGTGGTATGCACTCTTCTTCGCGCCTGCATTGGTTGGCGTCGCGTTGTGGGTCAGGACGGGTCAACAGAGTGCGAGAGTAGTCGCCCTCGCAACGAGCCTGCTTAGCTTGCTTTGCTGTTGCGGTTCCGGGGGGCGGCTATGGCTATCTGACGAACCGACAGAGATTGATGAAGCACTTCCGGCCGCATTCGGTCGAATATATCCAGCATGGGTCGAACTGGGTAAGATTGGACTAGTAGTGTCCTTTGTGCCCGCATTGATCGCGGCAGCCGCACTGGTCTTCAGTGGGCGCGCCGCTGCCCGAACCTCCCCAGGATCGAACCAGTGACCTCTTCGATGTGAAGGAACATCGCTTGCTAATGAGCTGCGCAGCCGACAGAGGTGACCTGTTCGAACGGTCCGCCAGAGTCCGCAGGCGTCCGTCTTCGCTCACCTCGGTCGTCACCCGGTTCGTCAGTCAGTACACGGGCAGGCTTCCTTGTCCGCGTGCGTTCTAATGGCCTCGTGCCGAAACCCTCGCCCCCCTCACTTCTCTACTACCTGCGGTTCCCCTTGTGGCTCTTCACGTTGCCCGTGCTGCTGTTCGCCGGCCTTCCTGCCTTGATGTTGGCCGGTCACGGCGATTTTGGCGGAGCTGCGCTGATCTTGATCGGCAACGTCTACGCGATCATCCTCGGCCGCCTGCTCCTCGCTAGAGAGCTCCTCGGGAAGGGGAGGGTGAAGCCCGAGGACTTAGCCTGAACGCTTCCCAACTCGTCCCCCATCTTCGCTCGCTAGCCATCCCTGCCTGCCGCCCACCCGCCCTCCTGGGGAACGGGCCGCCGCCCGGTCCGCCCGTCAAGCGGACCTTCCGCCGCGGCATCCCCCGCGCCCAGATCGTCACCCACGCCGACCCCGACGGCGACCACGCCGCCCACCTCATCGACGCCTGCTGGCGACTCGGCCGACCGACCTGCACCCCGGTCCCCCTGTCCCAGCGGCCCCGGGACCCACGACCCCGGCCCGGCTTCGTCGACCGCTGGGAGTGCCCCGAATGCGGCACCCACACCCGATACCAGCCTGCCCCGTCTGCGTCGCCCACCGTCAAGCGCCCTTGACACCGAACCGACGAAACCGGCCAACCCCAACCCGTACACCCGACTGCGCCGGTGGGCCCACATGCTCGGCTTCGGCGGCCACTTCCTCACCAAAGCCCGGCGATACTCCGTCTCGGGCCTGCCACGAACAGCCCTGACCCGGTGGCGCCACCGCTGATGTTCGAACGCGACGTCCCCCGCGATCTCCACCACCACCGTCGGTTCCACCCGCCCGTACCGCAGCGGCCCGGCCGCACGGGCTTCACCCAAGTTCCGGAGGTCTGGGACCTTTGGTCCCTGGACATGAGCCCTGCAGGGCAACGATCTCTGCCCTGCAGGATGCGCACGGTTCGCTTGCGCCCGACTGCGCCCGACGGGTTTGCTCTTCCAATGGGTAGCGCACGCGAGCGCCGCGAAACAGCGCGCGCGGCGGATACGTTGCCTCAGCGAACCGCCGCAGCGCCAGCGACCCTGCTCGGACTGCAGCGCCTCGCGGGGAATCGCGCCGTCGATGCTCTGCTGACGGGCGCAATAAAGGCACCGGGCACCGGGTTTGTGGTGCAGCGCAGGGAGGAGAACAACGCCCCGCTCGCGGAGATCCAGGGTCTGCCGATGTACGACCTTTTGCCTCGATTGGCCAAGCTCGCAGAGAAGGTTCTCAGTGATGAGGAGGCCGGCGGGTTGGTCGGCGGACCCAGGCTCGTGCTCGCCATGCAGACCGTGCGCGCCAAAATGCAGCGGGATCTGGAATTTCTTCTCAGAGAAAAGAAGCGGGTCGAGACACTTCCTCGGGATCAAATCGCGGACATTGTCAACTTTCTGTGGGGACCGAACGTCGGCACTAGTTCCGCGCTCGTGAACACGGATTTGGAGATGGATCCGATAATCGCGCCACCCGCCAGTGTCAGACTACCGGGCGAGGCGGCGCGCGCTGGCGACGGCGGCATCACCGTGGACGACGAGTCCGGGCCGCAAGGCATCAGCGATTTCGAAGAAGACCTGCCCGAGAATCGTAGCCGCATCAGCGGCGTCGTGCTGGACCCGGAAACAAAAGAAATCATCGGGTACCGGACGTTTCATGCCGACGGACTCTCCCGACTCGTCGATCGCGAGGGAAATTTTGTCGTGGATGCCGGGGCTGCGGTCGGCGTCGAATCCGAAGGGCTCGGGCCGCTGGACTACGTTCCGACACCGTCCGGCGTCGGCAAGGGCGCCGCTGGCGTCGGCGCGAAACTGCTTGTCAAAGGCGCACTGAAGAAGGGAGCAGCCTCTGGCAGCAAGGTGACGCTGGGCGCCATACTGAAAATGAGGAATGTCGCCAAGGCTGTCGCCAGGAAAGCGATTTCGCCCAACGCGGAAGGAAAGGGTTTCATTCAGGCAATACGATCCGGGCAGCGAGTCAGCCGCACATTGTCCGTCGAGGCGGCCGAGTCTCTCGCGAAGAAATTCGATAAGGGCAGGCCGATCATCGCAGCCGAAATGAACAAGCGTGGCATCATCGGGCCATTCGATTCTTTCTCGGTATTCACCAGAGGCCACGGCGGCGCGTACCAGGCCCACCACATGATTGAACAGTCCGTTCTCAAGCATCTTGGGCACGACGTCCAAAAGGCTCCGTCGATCATTCTGACAGCAGGTCAGCATTCGCCGATTTCTACCGCGCTGGCCAAGAAGATCCCTAAGGACGAATTGGAGCACATGACCAAGAAAGAGATTCTCGATTTATACCAGACGGTCTACAAGGGCATGCCGGAGTGGATCGCCGAAGTTGAGCGGTATCTCAAGTAGGACGCGCTCAGCTCAATGCCAGCAGCCTAAGTTGATCAGGCCACCCTTGATGGCCCACCCGGCGAACCAGGTGGCGTCGTCGGTGTAGATCCGCATGGTGTTGTCGGACAGCTCGGCGACTTGCAGTGCCAGCCGGAACGAGTTGATCTACGGCTGCATCGGACCCAGGTTGGTGGGGAGTTCACCGCGCTTGCTGGCCATGGCCGTCGCCTCCAGACAGCACTCGCGTGCCGTTCGTCTGCTGCCGAATGAGGGGGTCGGAGCGGCGGTGCGGCCCGGGTTGGTGGTGCCGGCTGCGGTGGGGGTTGCGGTGGACCGTTTCCGCGCTTTGGGGGCTTCTCGGGGCGGAGCCAGAAGGCGTTGTTTCGACGATCGGTAAACTAGGTAAGCGAGTCCTGTCCGACCGATCAAGCTCTTTGAAGTTGTGATCCTCCGCCTGCGTTTCCGCAGGTGAAGGGGGGTTTGTGGGCGCGGCAGGTTTCGAACCTGCGACCCCTCGCTTGTAAGGCGAGTGCTCTCCCACTGAGCTACGCGCCCCGAACGCCCGTGCGGCGGGCCGGAGTCCGGCAATCCTACCCTGCCGGCCCCGGCCCGACGCGCCGGTGTGCCCGGGATGGGATCAGGCGGCGACGGCCTCGGTGAGGGCCTTGCGCCAGCCCCGCTGGTCGCGCGCCTCGCCCGGCATGTTCATCTCGGCGAACCGGACGACGCCGGCCTTGTCGATCACGAAGGTACCCCGGTTGGCGATCCCGGCGACGTCGTTGAACACGCCGTACGCCTGGGCCACCGCGCCGTGCGGCCAGAAGTCGGCCAGCAGCGGGAACTGGTAGCCCTCCTTGTCGGCCCAGATCTTGTGGCTGTAGACCGAATCCACGCTGACGGTGAGCACCTGTACGTCGTCGTTGACGTACTCGTTGAGGTTGTCCCGCACCTCGCAGAGCTCGCCCTGGCAGATGCCGGTGAAGGCGAGCGGGTAGAAGACCAGCAGCACGGTGCGCTTGCCACGGAAGTCCGACAGCCGGACCTCCTGGTTGTTCTGGTCCTTGAGCACGAAGTCCGGCGCGTCTGCGCCAACCTCGATCGGCATGCAAGCTCCTCAGGTCGAGTCAGGGTCACATCAGCCTGCCACCACACTCGGCGGCCGGGGCTGCCGGGTGTGGTGGCGGAGGACTGCTGCCCGGTCTTGCCCCGGGCGGGGCCGCTGCTGCTACTTCTTGGCCTTCACACCCCGGCGCAGCACCAGGCGGGCACCGCTCCAGTCCCGGCCGGCGTTGACCGTGGAGGTCTGCTGGAGGCCGGCGGTGGGAGCGGACTCCGCGACCTCGCTCGGCTCGACGTGACCCTCCCGCCCGGCCTTGGGCGTCAGCAGCCACACGACGCCGTTGTCGGCCAGCGGGCCGAGGGCGTCGACGAGGAGTTCGAAGAGATCACCGTCACTGTCGCGGTACCACACCAGCACCGCGTCGACCACCTCGTCGGTGTCCTCGTCGACCAACTCTCCACAGCGGTCGGTCAGGGCGTCTCGGAGATCCTGGTCGACGTCTTCGTCGTACCCCATCTCCATGACGACCATCCCCGGCTCGATACCGAACCGGTCCGCCAGGCTGCGTACCCCGTCGGCGGCCTGACCAGCGGTCGCGCTCACTGTCGCGTGCCTCCTCATCTCGTCCCTGCTCGCGGCATCGTTGCGATGCCGTCAGGCAAAGTCCACACACTCGTGGCTCCCCGCGCAAGTGGCGCACCGGGTGGATCGGAATTTACCGTGCCAGCAGCGTACGGGCACCCTGGGTGATGGCCTCCTCGGAGACCAGCACTTGGCGCGCTGCCGGGCCTAATGGTACAAACGAGTCAATTGCCGCCACCCGCAGCGCCGCTCCGACATACCCCCCGTCCACCAGCGCCGCGAGCACCCCCTCCCCGACCCCGCCGGACCGACGCGTCTCGTCCACGACCAGCACCCGGCCGGTCGCGGAGGCCTCCCGGACGATGTCCGCGACCGGCAGCGGCGCGATCCAGCGCAGGTCCACCACCCGGGTGCCGACCCCCTCGTCGGCGAGGGCGGCGGCCGCGCGCAACGACATCCGCACGCCGTTACCGAAGGTGATGATGGTGACGTCCTCGGCCGAGCCCACGCCGTAGACCCGGGCCCGCCCGACCGGGACGTGTCCGGCCGCCCACGCCTCCGGCTCCGGATAGTCGGCCAGCCACTCGCCGTCGCCCTCGGCGTACAGGTCGCGGGTGTGGTAGAGCGCGATCGGCTCGACGAAGACGCACACGCTGCCGTCCACCGCCGCGCTCGCCAGGCAGGCGCGCAGCATCGCCCCGGCGTCGTCCGGGCGGGCCGGCACGGCGATCACCAGGCCCGGCACGTCGCGGAGCACGGCGAGGGAGTTGTCGTTGTGGAAGTGCCCGCCGAAGCCCTCCTGGTAGGCCAGCCCGGCCACCCGGACCACCATCGGATTGCGGAACGCGCCCGAGGAGAAGAACCGCATGGTGGCCGCCTCGCCGCGGAGCTGGTCCTCGGCGTTGTGCAGGTACGCCAGGTACTGGATCTCCGGCACCGGCAGCAGCCCGGCCAGCCCGGCGCCCAGCCCGAGCCCGAGGATCGAGGTCTCGTCGAGCAGGGTGTCGAAGACCCGGGCCGCGCCGAACCGGTCGCGCAGCCCCTTGGTCACCCCGTACACCCCGCCCTTGGCGGCGATGTCCTCGCCGAAGACGACCATCCCGGGGTGGTCGAGCATGCCGTCGGCGAGGGCGGCGTTGATGCTCTGGGCCAGGGTGAGCGGGCCGGCCGACTCGGGCAGCCGGCCGCTGAACGCCTCGGCACGGGCGACCGCGCCGGGCCCGGCGGCCCTGGTCGCCGCGTCGGCCACCGCGCGGGCCACCCGGGCCGGCCGCCGGGGCGCGATCTCGGCGACCACCTCGGCCGCGGAGGCGAGTTTCGGCTCGCCGAGCACCTCCTCGGCGATCCGGCGTACCTGCCAGCCGCGCTCGTCGTAGCGGGTCAGCAGCTCGTCGGCGGTGGCCACGCCGGCGGTGACCAACAGCCGCGCGGTGGCCAGCAGCGGATCCCGCGCCAGGTCCGCGGCCAACTCCCCGGGGCGGCGGTACGCGGCCTCCGCGTCGGCCCCGGCGTGTCCCATCAGCCGCACGGTGGACAGGTGCAGCACGGCCGGCCGCCGGTGCCGGCGCACCCAGCCGGCCGCCTCCACCGCCGCCTCGTACGCGTGCACCGGGTCGGTCCCGTCCGCGGCGAAGTAGCGGATGCCCGGCTTGGCCCGCAGCGTCGCCTCCACCCAGCCCCTGGGCGAGCGGACGCTGATGCCGAGGCCGTTGTCCTCGCAGACGAAGAGCACCGGGATGCGCAGCCCGGTGTGGTCGTACCAACCCGCGGTGTTGAACGCTGCGGTGGCGCTGGCGTGGTTGACCGAGGCGTCGCCGAACGAGCAGACCACGATGGCGTCCGGCGGCCAGGGCGAGCGGGGTGGCTGCCCGACGTCGCCGGCCGGGGCCGCCCCGGCCGGCCGCCCGGCCGGGTCACGCCGGCGCAGCCGCTCCAGGGCCAGGCCCGCGCCGACCGCCCGGGGCAGGTGCGAGGCGATGGTGGAGGTGGTCGGGACGACGGCGAGATCGGCCCGGCCGAAGACCTTGTGCCGGCCCCCGGCGATCGGCTCCCGGGCGGAGGCGACCATGCCGCGCAGCACGTCCCGGGCCGCTTCGGCGTACGCGTCCTCCGGGCCGGTCTCCCCCGCCGGGCGGGCCCCCTCGGCGGCGCCGCCCCCCGCTGCGGCGTCGGCCGGCGGGTCAGCCGGGCCGTTCGGGCGGACTGCGCCGGCCGGGCTGGTCGGACCGGCCGGGCTGGTCAGGCCGGCGTCGGGGCCCTCGGCACCGGTGACGGCGGCATCGGTGACGGCGGCGTCTGGGTCGGTGTCCGGGCGGCGAGGGCCGGCGTGGTCGTCCGCGCCGCCCTCGTCGGCGTTCCCGGTCGGGTCGGGGAAGGTCAGGTCGGGGAAGGCGGTCCGGCCGGCGGCCAGGGCGGCCCGGAGGCAGTAGAACGCGCCCGAACGGTAGTGCAGCAGGGCGGGGTCACCGGGACGCAGCGCGGCGGCGACCGCCGCGTTGCCCTCGTGGCCGGCCGACCCGATGGTGTGGAAACCCTCGCCGAAGCTGCGCAGCCACCGCCCGGCGAGGTCGAGTTGCCGGCTGGTGACCTGGGCGTCGAAGAGGTCCAGCAGTTGCGCCCCGGTCAGCGCCGTGCCGTCGCGGACGGGCTCGGCCGGGTCACGTCGCCGAGGCGCGGCAGCCAGCCCGTCGAGGGCCTCCCGGAACCGGTCGTCGAGATCTTGCGGGGTGGTCACGTCGGACAGCATTACCGACTCGACGCCCGCTCGCCCACTCAGACACGATTCGCCCGGCGTGGCTCAGTCCTCCGCGCACCGCTGCGGGCAGCCTCCGTCTGAGACCTTCCACACCAGCTCGCGCAGGGTGGCCAGCTCGGCGTCGGTGAGCCCGGAGAGCAGTCGGGAGTCGGACATCACCCGTTCGACGTGGCCGCGCGTCCGCCGGCCTGCCTCGGTGACCGCCAGCGTCTTCAGCCGGCGGTCCGTCGGGTCGGCCCGGCGCTCCACGAGCCCCGCCTGCTCCAGTTTGTCGACCAGGGTGGTGACGTTCGACCGGTCGCAGCCGAGCTGCTCGGCCAGGTCGCGGGCCGGCTGCGGGCGGTCCGGGTCGAGCTGGTGCAGCGCCCGGGCGGCGGCCGGGGTGAGCCCCAGCTCGGCCACCTCGGCGTCCTGATGGTGCCGCACGGCCGCCGCCACGTGCAGGAGCCGGCGCACGGTGTCCCCGGCGAGGCCGGAGCGGTCGCCCGCGTCGGGCCCGCTGCCGGGAGGGACTGGGTGCGGCATGGGCGTCATCGTACGTCCGGCCTGCCGAGGGGGGGACCGTCCCGCCCTGAGCCGGTGCCGATGGGCGGGCGGGGTCCCGCCCCGGGTCAGCCCGGCAGGAACGAGAGACGCACCTTGCGGGTGGGGTTGTCGCCGTTCGTGTCGACCAGGCAGAGGGACTGCCAGGTGCCCAGCGCGAGCCGCCCGTCGACCACCGGCAGGGTCGCGTACGGCGGGACGAAGGCGGGCAGGACGTGGTCCCGCCCGTGCCCCCGCGAGCCGTGCCGGTGCTGCCAGCGGTCGTCGGTGGGCAGCAGGTCGTCCAGCGCCCGCAGCAGGTCGTCGTCGGAGCCCGAGCCGGTCTCGATCACGGCCAGGCCGGCGGTCGCGTGCGGCACGAAGACGTGCAGCAGGCCGTCGCCCTGGCCCGAGACGAACCGTTCCGCCTCGGCGGTGATGTCCCGGACGGTCGGCCGGGACCCGGTCTGGACGGTGATCACCTCGGTGCGCATACGGCGCATTCTGCCCGAGGCACGGCGTGCCCGCCGGCAGCCGCCGCGACGGCGGTCACCAGCTTCCGCCGCCCCCGCTGTCGCCGCCGCCCGACCAGCCGCCACATTCCCCACCGCGCCGGCGGCCCGCCCGGTCGAACAGCACCAGGCCCGCCGCCAGCAGGGCCAGGCCGAGCACGCCGGACCGGGCCGCGTCGAGTTCCCCACCGGCGAGCCCGATCAGCGCCAGCAGGAGGACGAGCCCACCGACCAGTACGACTGCGCCGGCCAACCCCCGCAGCATCGTCATGGCCCGACGGTAGGGGGCGCGGGCAACCCGCCCGCCACGCCGGACGGGACGGGACGGTCCGGGTAGGCGCAGGGGCCTCAATGCTCCGCCGAGGCCCCGGACGGGGCGGCCGACCCCAAATTACCGACGGGTACCTGTGTCCAGCGTCGCGTCCGGGGGAGGCAGACGTGACGATCACCGCCGGGAGGAGGCAGGATGGCAACCAGAGACCTGTCCCACACACAACCGAGGGAACGCCTGTGGCCACGGAACGCAAGCGCCCGGTGATCACCGCCGGTCTGCCGAGCCAGCTTCCGGACATCGACCCCGAAGAGACCGGCGAATGGATCGAGTCGCTCGACGGAGTGATCGACGAGCGCGGAACCAAGCGCGCCCGATACGTCATGCTGCGTCTGCTGGAGCGGGCGCGCGAGCGCCAGGTGGGGGTGCCGTCGCTGACCACCACCGACTACATCAACACCATCCCGCCGGAGCGCGAGCCGTGGTTCCCCGGTGACGAGCACATCGAGCGGCGGATCCGGGCGTACGTCCGGTGGAACGCGGCGATGCTGGTGCACCGCGCGCAGCGCCCCGAGATCGGCGTCGGCGGGCACATCTCCACCTTCGCCAGCTCGGCATCGCTCTACGAGGTGGGCTTCAACCACTTCTTCCGGGGCAAGGACCACCCGGGCGGCGGCGACCACATCTTCTACCAGGGTCACGCCTCCCCCGGTATGTACGCGCGCGCGTACCTGGAGGGGCGGCTGAGCGAGAACCAGCTCGACGGGTTCCGCCAGGAGCTGTCCCACCCGGGCGGCGGGCTGCCGTCGTACCCGCACCCGCGGCTGATGCCGGACTTCTGGGAGTTCCCGACCGTCTCGATGGGTCTCGGCCCGCTGAACGCGATCTACCAGGCCCGGTTCAACCGGTACCTGCACCACCGGGGCATCAAGGACACCTCCCAGCAGCACGTCTGGGCGTTCCTCGGCGACGGCGAGATGGACGAGGTGGAGTCGCTCGGCGCGATCGGCGTGGCCGCCCGCGAGGAGCTGGACAACCTCACCTTCGTGATCAACTGCAACCTCCAGCGGCTCGACGGGCCGGTCCGGGGCAACGGCAAGATCATGCAGGAGCTGGAGGCGTTCTTCCGGGGCGCCGGCTGGAACGTCATCAAGGTCGTCTGGGGCCGCGAGTGGGACCCGCTGCTCGCCGCCGACACCGACGGCGCGCTGGTCAACCTGATGAACACCACGCCCGACGGCGACTACCAGACCTACAAGGCGGAGTCCGGGGCGTACGTGCGGGAGCACTTCTTCGGCCGTGACCAGCGGACCCGCAAGATGGTCGAGGGGTTCACCGACGACGAGATCTGGAACCTCAAGCGGGGCGGCCACGACTACCGCAAGCTCTACGCGGCCTACAAGGCGGCGACGGAGCACACCGGTCAGCCGACGGTGATCCTGGCCAAGACGATCAAGGGCTGGACGCTCGGCTCGCACTTCGAGGGCCGCAACGCCACCCACCAGATGAAGAAGCTGACGCTGGATGACCTGAAGCTCTTCCGCGACCGGCTCTACCTGGACATCTCGGACAAGACGCTGGAGGAGAACCCCTACCTCCCGCCGTACTACCAGCCGGGCGAGAAGTCTGACGAGATCGCGTACCTGAAGGAACGGCGGCAGCAGCTCGGCGGTTACCTGCCGTCGCGGCGGACCGCCGGCAAGGCGCTGGCGATCCCGGGCAGCGAGCGGTTCGCCGACGTCAAGCGCGGCTCCGGCAAGCAGAAGGTGGCCACCACGATGGCCTTCGTCCGCCTGCTCAAGGACATCATGAAGGACAAGGAGTTCGGCAAGCGCTGGGTGCCGATCATCCCGGACGAGGCCCGCACCTTCGGCATGGACTCGCTCTTCCCGACGCAGAAGATCTACTCGCCGCACGGCCAGCGGTACACCTCGGTCGACCGGGAGCTGTTCCTGTCGTACAAGGAGTCGACGACCGGGCAGATCCTGCACGAGGGCATCAACGAGGCCGGCTCGGTGGCCTCGTTCACCGCCGCCGGCACCTCGTACGCCACCCACGGCGAGCCGATGATCCCGCTGTACATCTTCTACTCGATGTTCGGCTTCCAGCGCACCGGCGACGGCTTCTGGGCGGCGGCCGACCAGATGGCGCGGGGCTTCGTGCTCGGCGCGACCGCCGGGCGGACCACGCTCAACGGCGAGGGCCTCCAGCACGAGGACGGCCACTCGCTGCTGCTCGCCGCCACCAACCCGGCGGTGGTCGCCTACGACGCGGCGTTCGCGTTCGAGCTGGCGCACATCGTGGAGAACGGCCTGCACCGGATGTACGGGGAGCAGCCGGAGAACATCTTCTACTACCTGACCATCTACAACGAGCCGATCCACCAGCCGGCGGAGCCGGCGGACGTGGACGTGGAGGGCCTGCTCAAGGGCATCTACCGCTACTCCCCCGCCCCGCAGGTCGACGGCCCGAAGGCCAACATCCTGGCCTCCGGCACCGGCATGCAGTGGGCGCTCAAGGCCCAGCAGTTGCTCGCCCAGGACTGGGGGGTGGCCGCCGACGTCTGGTCGGTGACCTCCTGGGCCGAGCTGCGCCGCGACGCGGTGCAGTGCGAGGAGCACAACCTGCTCAACCCGGGCGCGGAGCAGCGGGTGCCGTACATCCAGCAGAAGCTGGCCGACGCCGACGGCCCGAAGGTCGCGGTCAGCGACTGGATGCGCGCGGTGCCGGACCTGATCGCCCGCTGGGTACCGGGCGACTACACCTCGCTCGGCACGGACGGGTTCGGCATGTCGGACACCCGGCACGCGCTGCGTCGGCACTTCCACGTCGACGCCGAGTCGGTGGCGGTCGCGACGCTGCGGCAGCTCGCGCTGCGCGGCGTGGTGCCGGCCACGGTCCCGGCCGAGGCGGCCAAGAAGTACGCGATCGAGGACGTCAACGCGGCCCCGGTCGGCGAGACCGGCGGCGACAGCTAGGGCGGCGAGCAGGGGGCCCGGCGCGGTGAACAACGCGCCGGGCCCTTCGTCTGCCCCACCCCTGGCAGGGTGATGGTCCGGCATCCCTGGCGGGGACGCCGGACCATCTTCATCGCGGGTGACGCCGGGACGGGCCCGGTCAGCCGACGGCGGCCAGATCGGTGAGCCGGGCCAGCGAGTCCTCCAGGTCGGCGCCGACCCGACGCAACCCGAGCCGGAGCAGGGCGGCCTTGACCGGGCCGGCCGGCCAGCGTACGACGATGAGCCGCACGACGGTCCCGCCCTGCTCCTCGTCCCCGGTGAGCTGGACGTAGATCTCGGTCCGGGCCTCGGCCCGGGCACCGGCGCCCTTGGCGCGCTCCCGCCAGCCGATCAGGTTCGGCTCCTGGTAGGCGATCACCTCGGCCTCGTGCGCCGACCCGCGCCCGGCCTGGACCAGCTGCCGGCGACCGAAGCCCTCTCCCGAGAGCACCTCGGCCGCACGGACCCCCGCCAGCCAGGCCGGCAACTGCTCGGCCCGCTGGACGACTTCCCAGACCGCTTCCACCGGCGCCGCCACGTGCGTACTGCGTTCCACGAGGATCATTTTCGTTCTTTCCCCCACTGAGGACATCCGCGATATTCCGCACTCTATGCACGAAAACGGACTTACTAGGACTTCTTCGGAAAAGACACGCCGAAAACCCTTGCGCACCGATCGCCGGCCGCCTATGGCGCGATCGGCGGTCGGGGGCCTAGAGTCCGAACACGTTTCGCGTTTCGCGGGTCGCGCTCCCGGCGTCCCCGCGGACCCACGAACGCCGTCGGTTCTCGACTCGCCTGGAGGGTGCATGACCACCGAGCCGCTGCCCGAGTTCCCGGCCGGATTCCGCTGGGGCGTCGCCACCTCCGCCTACCAGATCGAGGGGGCGACGACCGCCGCCGGACGCGGGCCGTCCATCTGGGACACCTTCGCGCACACCCCGGGGCTGGTCGCCGACGGCAGCACCGGCGACGTCGCCTGCGACCACTGGCACCGGACCGGCGAGGACGTCGCGCTGATGGCCGGGCTCGGCGTGTCGGCGTACCGGTTCTCGGTCGCCTGGCCCCGGGTCCAGCCCGGCGGCACCGGCCCGGCCAACGCCGCCGGCCTGGACTTCTACGACCGGCTCGTCGACGACCTGGCCGCCGCCGGCATCGACCCGGTCGCCACCCTGTACCACTGGGACCTGCCGCAGCCGCTGGAGGACGCGGGCGGCTGGCTGAACCGGGACACCGCCGCCCGGTTCGCGGAGTACGCCGACCTGGTGGCTGCCCGGCTCGGCGACCGGGTCAAGCTGTGGATCACCCTCAACGAGCCGTTCGTCCACATGAGCCTCGGCTACGGCACCGGCCAGCACGCCCCCGGCCGGACGCTGCTGTTCGACGCGTTCCCGGTGGCCCACCACCAGCTTCTCGGGCACGGCCTGGCCGTCGCCGCGCTGCGCGCCCGCACCACGAGCCCGGTGGCCATCACCAACAACTACTCGCCCGTGCGGGTGGCCGGCGACACCGACGCCGACCGGGCCGCCGCCGACGCGTACGACGCACTGCACAACCGGCTGTTCACCGACCCGCTGCTCGGCCTCGGCCACCCCGACGTCCCCGGGGCCGACACGGGGGCCGTCCAGGACGGAGACCTCGCGGTGATCGCCGCGCCGATCGACGTGCTCGGCGTCAACTACTACAACCCGACCGGCGTACGGGCCCCCGACGCGGACTCGCCGCTGCCGTTCGAGCTGGTGGAGCTGACCGGGTACCCGCGCACCGCGTTCGACTGGCCGGTCGCGCCCGAGGGGCTGCGCGAGCTGCTCACCGGCCTGCGCGACCGGTACGGCGACCGGCTGCCGCCGATCCAGGTCACCGAGAGCGGCTGCGCCTACGACGACGCGCCGGACGCCGACGGCCGGGTCCACGACCCGGAGCGGATCGCCTACCTGGACGGGCACCTGCGCGCCGTGCGGGCGGCGATCGACGACGGCGTGGACGTGACCGGGTACTTCGTCTGGTCGCTGCTGGACAACTGGGAGTGGGCGGAGGGCTTCACCAAACGCTTCGGCCTGGTGCACGTCGACTTCGCCACCGGGGCCCGCACGCCCAAGTCGTCGTACGCCTGGTTCCGCGACGCCGTCACCCGGCCGGCGGGCCCCGCGACACCGAGCGCGGAGTAGGGCCGTGACCACCGTCGACCCGCCGCCGGCCGTGCTCCCGGCGGCGCTCGCCGAGCCGATCGCGCCGGTTCGGCGGGGCTGGATCGCGCTGATCTTCGCGGCGAACCTCGGGGTGTGGATGGCCTTCTTCACCCCCATCCAGGTGCTGCTGCCCCAGCAGATCGAGCGGATCGCCCCGGGCGACAAGGAGGCCATGTTCGCCGTGGTCACCGGCCTCGGCGCGCTCGCCGCCGTGCTGGCCAACCCGCTCGCCGGGGCGCTGTCGGACCGGACCTGCCTGCGGCTGGGCGGTCGGGAGCTGGGCCGCCGGCACGTCTGGACGGCCGGCGGCGCGATCCTCGGGGCGCTCGCCCTGGTGCTGCTGGCCCGGCAGAACACGATCGCCGGGGTGGCGGTCGGCTGGGTGGCCGCCCAGGTCTGCTTCAACGCGATGCTGGCCAGCCTCACCGCCGGCATCCCGGACCGGGTGCCGGTGGTGCAGCGCGGTGGCGTCTCCGGCTGGATCGGCATCCCGCAGTCGCTCGGCCTGGTGCTCGGCGCGGTGCTGGTGACCGCCCTGGTGACCGGCAACGCCGCCGGGTACGCCGCGGTCGCGCTGGCCGTGCTGCTGCTGTCGCTGCCGTTCGCGCTGCTCACCGCCGACGACCCGCTGCCCCGGGAGCACCGCCCGGCGCTGCGGCTGCGCACGCTGCTCGCCTCGATGTGGATCAGCCCGCGCCGGCACCCCGACTTCGCCTGGGCCTGGATCACCCGGTTCCTGGTCCAGCTCGGCAACGCGCTGGGCACCCTGTACCTGCTGTACTTCCTCACCGACGGGGTGCGCCACCCCGATCCCGAGGGTGGGCTGCTGATCCTGATCCTGCTCTACACCCTCGGGATGATCCTCACCGCCGTGGTCGCCGGACGGCTGTCCGACCGGTCCGGGCGACGGAAGGTCTTCGTGATCGCCTCGGGCCTGGTGATGGCGGTGGCCGCGACGCTGCTGGCCATCGCCCCGGTCTGGTCGATGGCCATGGTCGCCGCGCTGCTGCTCGGCGCGGGCTACGGCGTCTACCTGTCCGTCGACGCGGCGCTGATCACCGAGGTGTTACCGACGGCGACCGACCGGGCCAAGGACCTCGGGGTGATCAACATCGCCAACTCCGCGCCGCAGGTGCTCGGCCCGGCACTGTCCGCCCCGCTCGTGGTGCACCTGGGCGGCTACCCCACCCTGTACGCGGCCACCGCGGCGGTCACCCTGCTCGGCAGCGTCCTGGTGGTCAAGATCCGCTCGGTGGCCTGACCGACCCCGTCGGGAGGGGGTGGCCCGGCCCCCTCGCGGAATCCGCTGGCCGACGGCCGTAGGCTGGGGGACGTGACGGTACGTGTGCGCTTCGCCCCTTCCCCGACCGGTATGTTCCACGTAGGCGGTGCCCGCTCGGCCCTGCAGAACTGGATCTACGCCAAGCAGCAGGGCGGGGTGTTCGTGCTCCGCATCGAGGACACCGACGCGGCCCGCAACAAGCCGGAGTGGACCGAGGGCATCCTCTCGGCGCTGGACTGGATCGGCATCGCCCGGGGCAGCTACGAGGGCCCGCACTTCCAGTCGTCGTACGCCGGGGAGCACCGCGCCGCCGCCCAGCGCCTGTTCGAGGCCGGCCGGGCGTACTACTGCGACTGCACCCGCGACGCCGTGCAGGCCCGCACCGGCTCCCAGTACCAGGGCTACGACGGCTTCTGCCGCGACCGGGGGCTGGAACCGGGCGAGGGTCGGGCGCTGCGCTTCCGGACCCCCGATTCCGGCGAGACCGTGGTGGTCGACCTCATCCGCGGCGAGCCGACCTTCGAGAACAAGCTGATCGAGGACTTCGTCATCGCCCGGGGCGACGGCTCGCCGGTGTTCCTGCTGGCCAACGTCGTCGACGACATGACCATGGGGATCACCCACGTGATCCGGGCCGAGGAGCACCTGCCCAACACCCCGAAGCAGCAGCTTCTCTGGGACGCCCTCGGGGTCACCCCGCCGATCTGGGCGCACGTGCCGGTGGTGGTCAACGAGAAGCGGCAGAAGCTGTCCAAGCGGCGGGACAAGGTCGCCCTGGAGGCGTTCCGGGACGAGGGCTACCTCGCCGACGCGATGCGCAACTACCTGATGCTGCTGGGCTGGGCGCCGTCCGGCGATCGGGAGATCGTGCCCTGGTCGGTGATCGAAAAGGAGTTCCGGCTGGAGGAGGTCAACCCCTCCCCCGCGTTCTTCGACGAGAAGAAGCTGCGCGCGTTCAACGGCGACTACATCCGGGCGCTGCCGGTGGACGAGTTCGTCGCGGCCTGCCAGCCGTGGCTGACCGGCACCGACACCATCGCCCCACCGCCGTGGCAGCCGGAGGAGTTCGACGCGGACGCGTTCGCCGCGGTCGCCCCCCTGGCCCAGACCCGGATCGCCGTGCTCAGCGAGATCGTGCCGAACGTCGACTTCCTCTTCCTGGCCGCACCGCTGATCGACGAGGCGGCCTGGGCCAAGGCGATGAAGGGGGGCGCGGCCGAACTGCTGGACGCGGCGGTGGTCGCGTTCGAGGCGCTGGAGTCGTGGGACGCCGACGCGCTGAAGGCGACGCTGGAGGCGGTCGGCGCGGAGCGTGGCCTCAAGCTCGGCAAGGCTCAGGCGCCGGTCCGGGTCGCGGTCACCGGCCGCACCGTGGGCCTGCCGCTGTTCGAGTCGCTGGAGGTCCTCGGCCGCGAGCGCGCCCTCACCCGGCTGCGCGCCGCGCGTCTCCGCCTGCCCTGACCCGCACGCTGCCCCGGCCCGCACGCGAAGGGCCCGCCGGTGACCCGGCGGGCCCTTCGCCGTCGGTGCCCGGGCGCGCCGGCGCTGGCCCCTCGCCGGATGCGCCCGGGCGCGCGCCCGGTCAGGGGCGGGGCGAGCGGCGGCGCAGCAGGAGGCCGGCGGCGAGGGCCGCGAGGACGGCGAGCCCGCCGAGCGCCCAGAGCCAACCGGCACCGCCGCCGTCGTCGTCGGAGCGTTCGGCGGCGGCCGGGGCAGCCGCCGGCGGGCTCGCCGTGGCCGCCGGTGACGACGGCGCGGCCGTCGGGGCGGCGCTCGCTGTCGGGGGCGACGACGGGGGCTCGGCCGGGGTGCCGGTGGTGAGGGTGAACCGCACCTCGCCCTTGACCGGGTGGCCGTCGCCCGAGGCGACCTGGTACCCGACGACGTAGCGGCCGGCGGCCCCGGGCGCGAACGGGACGCTCACCCGGCTTCCGGAGAAGGTGGGCTCACCCCCGAGCGCGGCCACGTTGTCCGGACCGGTCACTGTGATCTTCGTCGTACCCGGGTCCGGCTTCGCCAGGAAGCGAAGCTCGATCCGCTGCGGCGCGGCGGCCACCCGCGCGCCGTTCTCCGGATTGCTGCCGGTCAGCGAATTGTGTGCCGAAGCCGGCGACGCCGGGAGCGCCAGCGACACACCGAGCGACACACCGAGAACCACTAGCCAGGTACGCGCCACACGTGGGAATGTGCCCCCCATGAACCCCTCCGGAAAGGTACTATCCGCCCGCTAATCAACGGCTGATGGTTAGTCGGCCCAGGATCGCAGATAGTTCCAATTCCCGATCCAGTAGCTGCAACTGATCGACGTTCCGCACAGTCTTAGAGGTGGGCACCCGCCCTGGGGGCATGGTCACCGCCGTCGACCGACCAGCGCGTGACCCGCAGTGAAGCCATCCAAATCGAAACGGGGCGAGGAGGCGGCGATGGTCCGACAGGTGAGGCGGCTGATCGCGTTGGCCGCAGGGGTGCTGCTGGCGGCGGTCCTCACGGGACCGGCCCACGCGGGCGGTCCGGCGCGGACCCCCGGCCCGCCGCGCGTGGCGGTGCCTGCCGCCCCGAAACCGCAGCCGGCCGGCGTGGACATCACCGGCGACCGGCTCGCCGAGCCGCTGCGGCTGCGGGCCGCCACCCACTCCGCCGCCGTGCTCGCGGTCATCGACCAGGTGAGCTGGCTGGGTCGCACCGGCTCGCCCTCCGGCCCGGCCGCGAAGGACCTCGGCCCGAAGTACACGGTCGTGGTGTTCGCCGGGGAGATCGCCACCCAGACGTACGACCTGTACCCGCTGGCCAAGGGCGGCCCGCGGGTGTACCGGCCGGCGAAGCAGCCGGGCCCGTCCCCCAAGGCCAAGGCCGGCTGGTTCCTCGGCCGGCTGAACATGTCGGAGACCCTGCGCACGGCCGGGGTGCCGCTGGAGCTGCAGCCCGACACGGTCGGCGGCGGCGGCGTCGGCGGCGGCGAGCGGGTGGCCCCGGACGAGTCGCTGAACCCGGGCCAGGACCTCGACGAGGCCCTCGGCGAGTTGCAGCGGCTGCTGCTGCTCAACGTCGGGGTGATGCTGGTGATCACCCTCGGGCTGGCCGGGATCGCGCTGCTGATCCGCCGCCGCACCCGCTGAGCCACGCCCGCCGAACCGCCTGAGCCGACCGCGCTACCCGGCCGGGCGGTCGGCCGGTCAGACCTCCAGGACCACCTTGCCCCGGACGTGTCCCTGCTCGACCAGGCGCTGCGCCTCGGCCGCCTGGTCCAGCGGGAACGTCCGTGCCACGTGGACGGTGAGCCGGCCGGCGTCGACCAGCCCGGCCAGGACGCTCAGGTCCGCCGTGGACGGTCTGACGAACAGGTAGCTGCCGCCGAGGCGGGTGACGTGTTCGGGGTCGGCGGTGGAGACCAGCCGGGCGGGGCGGGTCAGCAGCTCGGCCGAGACGTCCAGCGCCGCCCCACCGAACAGGTCCAGGGCCACGTCCACCCCGTCGGGGGCGACCGTGCGGACCCGGTCGAGCAGCCCGTCGCCGTAGCTGACCGGCTCCGCGCCGAGCGACCGGACGAAGTCGTGGTTGGCCTCACCCGCCGTGCCGATCACCTTGCCGGCGCCGAGCGCCCGGGCGATCTGGACGGCGAGGTGCCCGACCCCGCCGGCCGCGCCGTGCACCAGCACGGTGTCCCCCGCCCCGGTGCGGGTGAGCTGGAGCGCCTGGTACGCGGTGAGCCCGGCCAGCGGCAACCCGGCCGCCTCCGCCCAGGACGCGCGGACCGGCTTGTCCGCCACCGTCCGCTCCGGGGCCGGCACCAGCTCCGCGTACGTGCCGTGCTGGATGTCGTCGCGGCGGACGTACCCGATCACCTCGTCGCCCACCGCGAACCCGGCCACCGCCGGGCCCACCGCGGCCACCACGCCGGCCGCGTCCCAGCCGGGCACCAGCGGGAAGTGGGCGGGGATGGCCGCGTCGAGGTGCCCCTCGCGGATCTTCCCGTCGACCGGGTTGACGCCGGCCGCGCGCACCCGCACCAGCACCGTGTCCGGCCCGACCGGCGGGTCGGGGAGCTCCCGCACGGCGAGCCGGTCGGCGGGGCCGTACGCGTCGATCGCGATCGCCTTCACCCTGTTCACGCTAGCCGCTGCGGGGTCACCGCGGGGCCGGCACGGGTGGGCCCCGCAGACCCCGCGCCACGGGGCGGGGCCGGCGGCGGGCCGTCAGGCCGCTGTCAGCACCAGCGGCGCGGCGGGCGCTCCCGGCGGACCGCCCGGTGCCGGGGACGGACCGGGCCGTGCCGGTGCGCGCCGGCCCAGCCGGACAGGTCGCTGCGGCAGGCCGCCGCGCGGCCCAGCTCGTCGGCGGGTGGCTCGGGGGTGCGCTGGCGGGGCACCGGCGCGTCGTCCTCGGCCCGCTCGGCGGCCCGGCCGGAGGTCGGCTCGACGGGGTGGACCGGGCCGGTGAGCCGGCGGTGGTGCTCGGCCGCCGGCTGGGGGTCGTGGTGGCCCGGCCGGCGGGTCTCCCCCTGGGCGCAGCCGTACTCGGCCTCCCCGTGCGCCATCCCCGGTCTCCTCATGCTCGCCGTCGCGCCTGGCCGGTCGTGGCCCGCGCGCCCTGTCACCGTACTGGGGCGGGCCGACGCGTCGTGCGGCGCGTACCCCACCTCAGCGCTTGGGGCGACGCGGGAAGATCGTCTCCCAGACCGGGAAGGCGACCAGCCAGATCGCGATGGCGAGGGTGAGTTTCTGGATCCAGTTCCACAGCTCACGGGTGCGCTCGGCGTCGCCCACGTAGAGGATCGCGGCACCGAGCAGCGCGCAGGCGACGGCCCAGCCGAGCAGCCCCTTGCCCCACTCCCGCCACTCGTGGCGGGTGCGCGCCCAGCCGTGCTCGGGCGGCCGGACCGGGGGCGGGCCGCCGGCGAACCGGTGGGCGAAGCGCTGGTCGGCCCAGCGCACCATCGAGTGGCCGAAGGCCACCGAGAAGCCCAGGTAGGCGGCGGCCAGGCCGTGGGTGACGTCCGCGGTGGCGCCGCGCCGCAGGTCCAGCGCGGTCGCCGCGAGCAGCACCAGGTCGATCACGGGTACGCAGAACAGCAGCGCCGCGCCGAGGCGCGGTCTACGCAGCGGGTAGCGGGCCACCAGACCCGCCGCGAGCACCACCCAGAACCCGATCTCGCACCCGATGATGACCGCGACCAGCACGCCGACCTCCCGTTCGTCGAGGTCCAGCGTGCCGCCCGGCGCGGGCCCCGGCGTCGGCGCGGACGGTGAGATCCGGGTCCGCCGAAGGATGGACCCGGGGCGCCCCGCCCGGGGCACCTGCGCCTGGCCGCCGTCATGACCCCGGTGTACTTGCGCCTGGCCGCCGTCCTGACCCGGTGTACGGCTGAGCCGTACCTCCTTCGGCGGACCACGGCCTCGTGCCGTGGGCGGAGCCGGCGCGGCGACGGGTGTGGTGGGATCGGGCCATGCCACCGCCACCCTGGCTCGGCTCCGGGACCCTTGGCCGGGACCTGGCGCTGGCCGGCGCCTCCCTGACGGGCGGGCTGGCGCTGCTCAGCCTCGGCTCGTACCTGGCGATCGCCCCGCGCACCGACGTACCGGCTGCGGCCTTCCTGCCGTCGCTGCTGGCCGTGTCGGCGGCGGTCGGCCTGCGCCGGGTGGCCACCCGTACCGGTTTGGCCCTCGGCACGGCGGCGCTGGTCGTCGACGTCGCCCTCGGCACCACCCTCGGCACCGCGCTGATCTACACCCAGGTGCTCTACGACTCCTGCGTGTACGGCCCGCCCCGGCTGTGGCGGTGGCTGTTGCGGGTCGCCGTGGCACTCAGCCTGCTCGCCGCTGGCGCCGGGACGCTGGTGTCCGGCAACTGGCGGGGGGTGGCGTTCACCGTGCCCGTGGTGCTGGTCGCGGTCCTGCCGGTGCTGACCGGGATCAGTGTGCGGCAGTACCGGGACCAGGCGGCGGCCGAACGGGCCCGGGCCGAGCAGACCGCTCGGCTCACCGAGCTGGACCGGCGGGAGGCGGTCCGCGCCGAACGGTCCCGGATGGCCCGGGAGCTGCACGACGTGGTGGCCAACCACCTCAGCGCGGTGGCCATCCACGCCACCGCCGCGCTCTCCGTGCCGGGGCTGGACCGGGCGCAGGTGAACTCGGCGCTGCGGGTCATCCGGGAGAGCAGCGTGCAGGGCATGGCGGAGATGCGCCAGCTCATCGGGCTGCTGCGGGAGCCGACGCCGGGGACGGCGGACCCGGCCGAGGAGGCGACCCGGGTCCGCCTCGACGAGCTGGACCTGCTGGTGGACCGGATGCGGGCCACCGGACTGACGGTACGGGCCGAGGTGACCGGCGGGCCGCGTCCGCTGCCGGTGGGGGTGGACCTGGCGGCGTACCGGATCGTGCAGGAGTCGTTGACCAACGCGCTGAAGCACGGCGCGGGCGAGGCGGAGCTGATCGTGACGTACCGACCGGCGGAGGTGGTGGTGACCGTGGCGAACCCGGTCCAGGCGGGCGGCGGTGGGCTGGCCGGGGCGGGCGCCGGCCTGATCGGGATGCGCGAGCGCGCGGTGCTGCTGGGCGGCGAGTTCGCCGCCGGCCCGGCCGACGGGCGCTGGCGGGTGCGGGCGGCGCTGCCCACGGGGGAGCCGGCGTGAGCGGCCCGAGCGTCGCCGGCCCCGGCCGAGGGGGCGAGGCGGTGGGCGGCCCGGACGCGGCCTTCCCCGGCCGGCGGGGCGATGGCGCGGACGGTCCGGTGCGGGTGGTCCTCGCCGACGACCAGGCGGCGGTGCGGTCCGGGTTGGCGCTGATCCTGGCCGGGACGCCGGGGATCGCGGTGGTCGGCGAGGCCGCCGACGGGGAGGAGGCGGTGCGGCTCTGCGCCGAACTGCGCCCCGACGTCGCCGTGCTGGACGTACGGATGCCCCGCCTGGACGGCATCTCCGCCACCCGGGAGATCGTCGCCGGCCGGCTCGCCGACGTGCTGGTGCTGACCACCTTCGACCTCGACGAGTACGTGTTCGGCGCGCTGCGGGCCGGGGCGGCCGGCTTCCTGCTGAAGGACACCGAGGCGGACACTCTGGTCGCCGCCGTCCGGACGGTGGCCCGGGGCGAGGGATTCATCGCCCCGGCGGTGACCCGGCGGCTGATCAGCGCGTTCGCGGCCACCGCGCCGGGGGCGTCGGCCGCCGTCCGGGAGGCGGTGGCCGGCCTGACCGCCCGGGAACGGGACGTGCTGGCCTGCCTCGGGCTGGGCCTGTCCAACCAGCAGCTCGCCGACCGGCTGGCGATGGCGGAGAGCACCGCCAAGACCCACGTCAGCCGGATCCTGGCCAAGCTCGACCTGCGCAGCCGCGTCCAGGCCGCGATCCTGGCGCAGGAGCTGGCCCTGCCGGCCCCGCCGCCGGCCCACGCCACCGGTGCCGTTGACCGGGGCCCCCGGCCTTCTGGAAGGCTGGGGGGGTGAGCGAGCCGGGCGGGATCGAGCTGTCGGCCACGCTGCGCCGGATCGAACGGGCGGCGGGGGCGCTGGCCACCGCCAGCGTGGCCCGGATGGACGAGACGTTGCCCTGGTTCCGGTCGCTCCCGGCCGACCAGCGCTCCTGGGTGATGCTGGTGGCCCAGGCCGGCGCCCGGTCGCTGGTGCAGTGGCTGCGCGAGGGCGGCGGCTCGGCCGACAGCACCCAGGAGGTCTCCGACGAGGTCTTCGCCACCGCGCCGCAGGCGCTGGCCCGCTCGATCAGCCTCCAGCAGACGGTGGCGCTGGTCAAGGTGACCATCGAGGTGGTGGAGGAGCAGGTCGGCGCCCTGGCCGCCGAGGGCGAGGAGCAGCGGCTGCGGGAGGCGGTGCTGCGGTTCTCCCGGGAGATCGCCTTCTCCGCCGCCCGGGCGTACGCGCGGGCCGCCGAGTCGCGCGGCTCCTGGGACGCGCGGTTGCAGGCCCTGCTGGTGGACGCCCTGCTGCGCGGGGACTCCCCGGACGTCCTGGCCAGCCGCGCCGCCGCGCTGGGCTGGTCGGACGCCCCTCCGGTCGCGGTCGCGGTGGGCCGCTCCCCGGGCGGCGAGGTGGCCGCCGTGCTGCACACCGCGTACCGGCTGGCCCGGCGGATCGGGGTGGAGATGATCGGCGGGGTGCACGGCGACCGGCTGGTGATCGTGCTCGGCGGGGCAGCCGACCCGCTTTCCGCCGCCGGGACGCTGCTGCCCGCGTTCGGCGACGGCCCGGTGGTGGTGGGCCCGGCGGTGCCGAGCCTGGACGAGGCGACGGACTCGGCCCGCGCCGCGCTGGCCGGGTTCCGGGCGGCCCCGGCCTGGCCGACCGCGCCGCGCCCGGTGCCGGCGGCCGACCTGCTGCCCGAGCGGGCCCTGGCCGGCGACGCCGAGGCCCGCCGTCTGCTGCGCCACGACGTGTACGCGCCGCTGGCCCGTGCCGGCGGCGAGCTGTTGGAGACCCTGGACGCGTTCTTCGCCGCCGGCGGGACGCTGGAGAGCGCCGCCCGGGCGCTGTTCGTGCACCCGAACACGGTGCGCTACCGGCTGCGGCGGATCGCCGAGGTGACCGGGTTCTCGCCGCTGATCCCCCGGGACGCGTTCGCCCTCCAGGTGGCCCTGACCGTGGGCCGGCTCGACCCGGTGGTGCCCCTGCTCGCGAATCAGCCGGTAAGCGCCACAAGCCGGCAAAAGTCCACATAACGACCATCACCGTTGCCGATCTTTGTAGGGTTCCTCCAAAGGTTCTAGTGCGGTTTGGTGTCGGACGGTAGCACCGTGACCGGCGAGTATCCGGAAGAGTCATATCCGTGCTCGCCGTACTCTCACCAGGACAGGGTTCCCAGAAACCCGGCTTCCTGACACCCTGGCTCGACCTGACCGGTGCCGAGGCACGGCTGCGGTGGTGGTCGGCGCTGGCCGGCGTCGACCTGGTCCACCTCGGCACGGCGGCCGACGCCGACGAGATCAAGGACACCGCCCGCACCCAGCCGCTGCTGGTCGCCGCGGCACTGCTCGCGGCCGAGCACCTGCCGATGCACGACGTCGCACTCACGGCCGGGCACAGCGTCGGCGAGCTTGGCGCGGCGGCGCTCGCCGGGGTCTTCCCCGCAGAGACCGCGATCACCCTCGCCGGGGTGCGCGGCCGGGAGATGGCAGCGGCGTGCGCGCTGGAGCCGACGGGCATGGCCGCGGTGCTGGGCGGGGACACCGAGGAGGTGCTCGCCGCCCTCGACAGGCACGGGCTGGAGCCGGCCAACCGCAACAGCGCCGGGCAGATCGTCGCCGCCGGCTCGCTCGACGGGCTGGACAAGCTCGCCGCCGAGCCGCCCGCGAAGGCCCGGGTGGTCCGGCTGAAGGTGGCCGGCGCGTTCCACACCCCGTACATGGCGCCGGCGGAGGACGCGCTGGGCGCGGTGGCCGCCGGGATCACCCCGGCCGACCCGTCCCGGATCCTGCTGTCCGACCTCGACGGCGCGGCGGTCACCCACGGCCGGGAGATGGTGCAGCGGCTGGTCCGCCAGGTCACCTCGCCGGTGCGCTGGGACCTGTGCATGCGCACCCTCGCCGACCTCGGCGTCACCGGCGTGATCGAGCTGCCGCCGGCCGGCACCCTCGCGGGCCTGGTCAAGCGGGAGCTCAAGGAGTCGGGCCTGCCCGAGATCGTCACCCTGAACACGCCGAACGACCTGCCGGCCGCGCGGGACCTGATCGCCCGGCACGGAACGGCCCCGGGCCACAGGCCGACCAGGCGGTTCCGGGTCGTCGTGTCCCCCTCGGCAGGCACCTTCGAGCCCGCCGCAGGGCTGGCCGAGGGCGAGTCGCTGCGCGCCGGTCAGGTGATCGGGCACGTCGCCACCCGGCAGGGCCAGATCGAGGTGACCGCGCACGACAGCGGCGTGCTCACCGAGTGGCTCGCCCACCACACCGACCCGGTCGCGCCGGGCCAACCGCTCGCCCGAATCGGGGGTCAACACTGATGACTGGCAGCCGGATTCTCGCGCTGGGGCACTACCAGCCGTCCCGGGTCGTCACCAACGACGACCTCGCCCAGTTCGTCGAGACCAACGACGAGTGGATCCGGGACCGGGTCGGCATCGCCAGCCGACGGATCGCCGGCGACGAGACGGTGGCCGACATGGCGGCGGCCGCCGCTGACAAGGCCCTGGCCAACTCCGGGCTCACCGCCGCCGACATCGACCTCGTCGTGGTGGCCACCTGCACCTCGATCGACCGCAGCCCGAACGTGGCCTGCCGGGTCGCCGCGAAGCTCGGCATCACCGCACCGGGCGCGTTCGACCTCAACACCGCGTGCTCGGGCTTCGCCTACGCGCTGGGCACCGTCGACCACGCGATCCGGGCCGGGGCGTCGCGGAACGCGATCGTCATCGGGGCGGAGAAGCTGTCCGACTTCACCGACTGGACCGACCGCTCCACCTGCATCATCTTCGCCGACGGCGCCGGCGCCGCGGTGGTCACCGCCACGGCCGAGGGCGAGCCGGCCGGGGTGGGCCCGGTGGTCTGGGGCTCGGTTCCGGAGAAGGGCGACGCGGTACGCATCGAGGGCTGGCGGCCGTACGTCAAGCAGGAGGGCCAGACGGTGTTCCGCTGGGCCACCACCGAACTGGCCCCGCTGGCCCTGCAGGCCTGCGAGCGGGCCGGGGTCGCCCCGTCGGAGCTGGCCGCGTTCGTGCCGCACCAGGCCAACACCCGGATCATCGACGGCATCGCCAAGCGGCTCGGCATCCCCAACGCGATCATCGCGAAGGATCTCATCGAGTCGGGCAACACCTCGGCGGCGAGCGTGCCGCTGGCGCTGTCCAAGCTCGTCGAGCGCCGGGAGGTGCCCTCCGGCGCCCCGGTCCTGCTCTTCGGCTTCGGCGGCGGCCTGACCTACGCCGGTCAGGTCGTCCGCTGCCCCTGACGTCCGGCCCCTTCCAGGGCCGTTCGCACGCCGCCGGCACGCGTCGCGCGGCGAGTCCAACCATCGAAAGGAACGCACCAACCATGACCCGTGACGAGATCACCGCCGGCCTCGCCGAGATCCTCGAAGAGGTTGCCGGGGTGAACCCGGACGACGTGGCCGAGGGCAAGTCCTTCACCGACGACCTCGACGTCGACTCGCTCTCCATGGTGGAGGTCGTGGTCGCCGCCGAGGAGAAGTTCGGTGTCAAGATCCCCGACAACGAGGTGCAGAACCTGAAGACCGTGGGCGACGCCGTCAGCTACATCGAGGCGCAGGTCTGATCATGGCTCGCTCCGACGTCGTCGTCACCGGGCTCGGCGCGACCACCCCGCTGGGCGGGGACGTCGCGTCGACCTGGGACGCCATGCTCGCCGGCCGCTCCGGGGTGGGTCCGCTCACCCAGGAGTGGGCCGCGCAACTCCCGGTCCGGATCGCCGCGCAGCTCGCCGTCGACCCGTCCGAGGTGCTGGACCGGGTCAAGCTGCGCCGGCTCGACCGCTCCGAGGCAATCGCGATCATCGCGGCCAGGCAGGCCTGGGCGGACGCGGGCCTGGCCGACTCCGGGTTGGACCCGGAGCGGCTGGCGGTCAGCGTCGGCTCGGGCATCGGCGGGGCCACCACCCTGCTAGCCCAGGACGACATCCTGGAGGCCTCCGGCCCTCGACGGGTGTCCCCGCACACCATCCCGATGCTGATGCCCAACGGTCCCGCCGCCTGGGTGGGGTTGGAGCTGGGCGCGAAGGCCGGGGTGCACACGGTGGCCAGCGCCTGCGCGACCGGGGCGGAGGCCATCTCGCTCGGCCTGGACATCATCCGCTCCGGCCGGGCCGACGTGGTGCTGGCCGGCGGCACCGAGGCGGTCATCCACCCGCTGCCGATCGCCGGGTTCGCCTCGATGCGGGCGATGTCCACCCGCAACGACGAGCCCGAGCGGGCCTCCCGACCGTGGGACACCGGCCGGGACGGCTTCGTGCTCGGCGAGGGCGCGGGCGTGCTGGTCCTGGAGCGGGCCGAGCACGCCGCCGCCCGGGGCGCCCGGGTGTACGCGCGGCTGGCCGGCGCCGGGATCACCTCTGACGCGTACGACATCGTGCAGCCGCACGCGGAGGGCGAGGGCGCGATCCGGGCGATCGCGAAGGCGGTCGCGGACGCCGGCATCGCGAAGAGCGACATCGTGCATGTCAACGCGCACGCCACCTCGACCCCGGTCGGGGACATGCTGGAGATCGGGGCGCTGCGCGCAGCGCTCGGCGACCATCCGGTGCTCACCGCCACCAAGTCGATGACCGGTCACCTGCTCGGTGCGGCCGGCGCGTTGGAGTCGATCGCCACCATCCTGGCCATCCGCGACGGTGTGATCCCCCCGACGATCAACCTGGACGACCCGGAAGCCGGCCTCGATCTGGACGTGGTCGCCCACAAGGCGCGGCACATGGAGATCCCCGCCGCGCTGAACAACGCGTTCGGCTTCGGCGGGCACAACGTGGCTCTCGTCTTCGCCCGGCCCTGAGAATCCGGGCCCTCGGAGGCGGATCTGTCCGGACGAGGCGGCCGGCAGCGGCGCGGGCACCAACTGACCGCGCCGCTGCCGACCCCGGCCACCTGCCCGGCCGGAGCAGGAGTGGGACGGCGTGGCCTGTGACCGCTTGTGAGAGGGCCCCCTGTTGACGCGATCCGCGCAGCAGGGGGCCCTCTCGACGTTGCGGGGCGCAGGGCGTGTCCAGCCGTTCGGCCTCCCTTTCACAGGCCATCGGTCGATGGGGGCGACCTGCGGGTCGAGGAGTCCTTATATTGACAGGGACCACTTGTGGCCCCGCCCGGGAGGAATTCCTTGATGCTCAAGCACCCCACCCTGCGCTGGTTGGCCGGGCTCGGCGTCGCAGGCGCGCTCGTCTCCGCCACCCCCGCCGTCGCGGCCGGCCCGCTCCGGGTGCTCGCCGCCGACATCCTGGTCGTGGAGGTCGTCAACTCGATTCACGAGATCGACGTTGCCCTGGACGGTGACAAGCCCGACGACCAGTCGTTCAGCCTCGAACTCGACCTGTCGAAGGTGGACAGGCTGATCACCCTGCAACCGCCCTCGGACGGCTGGGACTGCGACCGGGCCGGCGACAAGCTGCACTGCGAGGCCTGGAAGGCCCTGGAGGTCCGCCCGCGCTTCTCCTACCGGGCCATGGCCAAGGCGGGTGCCGCCCCGGGCGACAGGGGCGAACTGGCGATCACCGCCACGTACGCCGGCCGGAAGGCCAACCGAACGATCAACGTCACCGTCGGCGAGGATGTCGATCTGGACTCCGAGATCGAGGACGCGGTCGATGGCGAGCCCGGCACCGATGTGAGCCTGCGCGGCATCATCCGCAACAGCGGTCAGAACATCGTGCACGGCGCGGTGCTGGAGTTCCGTCCCCACAAGTTGAGCCCCTACCTCGGCAACTTCAGCAACTGCGCCTCCCGGGGCGGGCAGTCCGTCGTCTGCCGGTTCGACGCCGACCTGGAGCCCGGCAGGCGCTACCGGCTCTCCGATCCGCTGCCGGTCCACCTCGACGCGGCCGCCCGTACCGGCACGTTGATCAGCAACTTCCTCACCTGGCGGACCAAGGACGACTGGGCTCTGATCGAGAACAACCCCGACTCACCGGTGCCCCCCGGCAAACCGGGGACCGGCAAGGAGCTGCGCCTGGTCGACGACGGCGGGCGGCGCGCCGCCGTGCCGCAGACCGACGTGCGCGGGAACAACTTCACCGAGTCCTTCATCAGGGTCACCGGCAACAGCACCGCGGACCTGACCGTGGAGGGCTCGACGGTGACCGGCAAGGTCGGCGACAAGGTCAGGGTGAGAGCCGGCGTGCGGAACCTGGGCCCGGCGTACTTCGAGGCCTGGCCGGTGTGGGTGACGAAGCCGCTCGTGACGGTTCGCGTGCCGGTGGGAACCACGGCGGTGACCGTGCCGAAGTTGTGCGCCCCGTACTCCTCGGGGGACTGGATGGGGCAACCGGCGGACAACTGGGGGCGGCCGGGCGCGGAGGAGTACGGCTGCCTGCCCACGAAGGACCTCGCCAAGGGTGCGGCGTCCGAGTACGAGTTCAGCCTCCGCATCGACAAGCTCACCACCAGGACCTCCGGCGAGGTGAGGGCGCTCCTCGACCGCGACCCGAACCAGCGCAACGACAAGGCCGCGATCACCGTCAAGCTCGCCACGACCGGCGGGGGCGGCGGAGGCGGTGACGGCGGCACCCTGCCGATCACCGGCTCCTCCACCGGCCTGATCGCCGGCATCGGCGGGCTGCTGCTCGTGGCCGGCGTCGGCGGCGTCCTGGTCGCCAGGCGCCGCCGGACCCGCTTCGTCGCCTGAACACGGCACGGTGCTGTTCGGGCTGGCCACCGGGTCCACACCGGTCGCCGGGCTGGGCCTCGGGCCCGGTCGCGGGTCAGGCTCGGTTGCGGGGGTGCTGCCGCGCGGCGCGTTCGTTGCCCCGGCGGTAGTTGCCGGTCCACCGGGCCATCACCAGTTGCGGGTCGCCGTCGACCTCGGCGAGGAACTCCGCCGCCCGGCCGCCCCGCAGCGTGCCGGCCGCCCGTCCGTGGTGCGTGATCACCACCGACCCGTCCGCCCGCTGGGCGTACGCAAAACCCTGTGCTTCTGCCATGCCCGGCACACTCCCACCCCGCCCCCGGCCACCGCACCCCGATTTCGCCCGGGCACCGGACAGATCTTGGGTAAGGAGACGGCCCCTCCAGGGGCCGGAATCCTCCAAGATCTGTCGCGCGGCGGCGGGGCGGCTAGTCGGGAGCTTTTTCGGCGAGGATTCCGGTGCCCTGGCCCAGCTCGATGAGATAGCCGTCGGGGTCGCGCAGGTAGCACCGGATCTCCACGCCGTGGTCCTTCGGCTCGGTGAGGAACTGTCCGCCCCGCGAGCGCCACAGCTCGTAGACGGCGTGCACGTCGGTCACTCGGACGTTGAGCGCGCTGTGGAGCAGGTTCGGGTCCGTCGGCGCCCGGGCGACGACGGTCGGCTTGTCGTCGGTCGGGCCGCCCTCGTCGTTGATCACGAGGTAGCTGTTGTGCAGCCGGAGGATGGCGGGCTGGCGCTCCCGTACCACCGTCGCGCCGAGCACCGTCCGGTAGAACTCACGCGAGCGTTCCACGTCCCGCACGATCAACAGGTGGGTGAGCACCATGCCGTGTTCCGGCCGGAAGTAGTCCGGGGCCTCGTTCGTCACTGCCGCCTCCCTCGGGATGACCCGTCGGGTACCCGCGTGCGGCCACGGCACACCTGCCGACCCGCCGCCCACCGAGCTGTTCCGTCGGTTCCTGCGCTGGGCCCGCCGCCCGGCCCCGGGCACCTCCGCACACCCGGGCGGGGCGGACGGGCCGGGCCGCTAGGGTGGGATCCGCCGAGACCCTGCGAGGAGCATGCCGTGGAAGCGACCGAGATCCGCAAGCTCGCCGCCCTGGAGGACACCCACTGGTGGTACCGGGAGCGGCGGGCCCTGCTGGCCCGGGCGCTGCGCCGGCTGGCCGCCGCCGGCCACTCCCCCGGGCGGGCGCTGGACGTCGGCGCGGCCGGCGGCGGCAACACCCGGGTGCTGCGGGCGCACGGCTGGCGTCCGGTGGCCCTGGAGTACAGCGTGGAGGGCGCCGGGGTGGCCCGCGAGCGTGGGCTCGACGTGATCCGGGCCGACGCCCGGCACCTGCCGTTGCCCTCGGCGAGCCTGGGCCTGGTGACCGCGTTCGACATCCTGGAACACTTCGACGAGGACCACCTGGCCGCCGCCGAGATCCGCCGCACCCTGCGCCCCGGCGGCGTCGCCCTGATCGCCGTACCGGCCGACATGGCGCTCTGGTCGGCGCACGACGTGGCGGTCGGCCACGTCCGGCGCTACGACCGGGCGTCGCTGCGCGCCGTGGTGGAGAAGGCCGGCCTGGTGGTCGACGAGCTGTGGAGCTGGAACGTGCTGCTCCGGCCGGTGGCGGCGTGGCGTCGGCGGAAGTCCACCGGCAGCGACCTGGACGACCTGAACCCGGTGGTCAACCTGGGGCTACGGACCATCGTCACCGCCGAGCGGTACCTGCCGGTGCGCTCCCTGCCCGGGGTGTCGCTGATGCTGCGCGCCCACCGCCCGACGGCCGACTGACCGGGCGGCCGGCCGGCTGAGCGGACCGACGGTTCCGGGTGCGGTTGTTGGTGCCAGAGCCGCAACAACCGCACCCGGAGGGCACCGCCTCGCGAGCGGGGTCAGCGGGGGGCCGGGACCGCCTCGCGGGCCAGGACGACCGCGCCGAGCAGCGCGGCGTCGTCGGCGAAGCCGGAGAGCACCACGTCCGGCCGGTACGGCAGCACGGCGGCCAGCCGCTCGACCAGCAGGCCGCGGATCAACTCGCTGCCGGCCACCCCGCCCACCAGCACCACCCGCTGCGGGTCGAGCAGCAGGCAGCAGGTGACCAGGTGGCGGGCCAGCTCGTCGACCCGGGCGGTCAGGGCGTCCCGGGCCGGGCCGGGCCGCTCGGCGGCGGCGGCCAGCCCGGCGGCGGTCCCCGGCACGCCGAGCTCGTCGGCGAGCCGGTCCAGCGCCCGGCCGGAGAATTCCAGCTCCAGCATGGTGCCGGGCCACGGGCCGCCCGCCACGGCGTACCCGATCTCGCCGGCCGCGCCGTGGTGCCCGGCCAGCACCGACCCGCGCACGGTGAGCGCCGCCGCGACCCCGGTGCCGATGCCGACGACCAGGCCGGGGTCGGCGTCGCGGAGCGCGCCGAAGCGCAGCTCGGCGAGGGCGGCGGCGTTCAGGTCGTTGTCGACCGCCACCGCCGGCACGCCGAACCGGTCGCGGACCGCGTCGGCCAGCCGCAGCCGGTCCCAGCCGGGCACGTTCGGGGCCAGATCTATGCCGTCGGGCCGGACCACCCCGGGCGAGGCGATCCCGGCCGCCGCGACCGGGCCGCCGACCTCCCGCACCAGCTTCGCGGCCAGGTCCAGCGCGCGGTCCAGGGCCTGCGGGGCACCCTGTTCGGCGTGCGTCGGCACGCGCTCGCAGGCCAGCAGCCGGCCCTCGCCGTCGGCCACCCCGACGGCCATCTTGGTGCCGCCGAAGTCGATGCCGAGCAGCACGGGGGCGTCACCGGCCACCGGCGCGGGCTGGGCGACCCGCCCGGCCAGCCGCACGCTCACAGTTCAGTCCCGTCGATCGCGTCCGCGACGCCCGCGCTCATCGGGCCGCTCGCTCGGCGGCCACGGCGTCCAGCGCCTCGTCGGCCCTGGCCAGTCGGTCCCGCACGGCGGCCAGCCGGCCGGCCACGGTGTCGAAGGTGCCGCGCAGCACGGTCACCTGGGCCCGGACGGCGTACGCGCCGGGGCCGTCGACCTGGGCCCGGTCGAGCACCAGCTCGGGGCGGACGGCGGCGGCGATCAGGTCGCCGATCGCGTCGTCGTCGAGCCGGTCGGTGATCTGATCGGCCGCCGCCCGGACGCCCTCGGGGGTCCAGGTGTCCGGCGCACCGCCCCGGACCAGCCGGCCGACCACCGAGTGGGCGGCCCGGAACGGCACCCCGTGCCGGGTCAGCGCGTCCGCGGCGGCCGTGGTGGTGGCCCCGGAGGCGACGATCTCCTCGCGCGACGGCGGCTCCAGCGGCTCGATCTCGGCGAGGAAGCCGCCGAGCAGGGCGAAGAACCGGTCGGTGCGGTCGTTGCTGTCCCACAGGCGCACCTGCACGTCGGTGGTGGCGTTGTTGGAGTCCTCCCACCAGGCCGCGCCCACGTTGTTCAGCACGCTCGCGGCGTCGGCGGCGGTGGCCCCGGCCATCGACACGAGGTGCTCCAGCACCACCGGGTTGCGCTTCTGCGGCATGATGCTGCTGCCCTGGGTGAAGTCGCCCGGGGTGGTCACCCAGCGCCAGGTCAGCCAGTCCATCAGGGTGCGGGCCAGCCGCGCCCCGGTGGCCAGGGCCTGCGCGTTGAGGGTGCCGACCCGGACCAGGTGGTCGGCGCCGGCCACCGCCTCGTACGAGTTGGTGACCAGGCCGCCGAAGCCGAGCAGCTCGGCCACCCGGGCGGGGGCGATGTCCAGGTCGGTGCCGGCGAACGCGCAGGAGCCCAGCGGCGAGGTGTTGATCTGGTCGATCAGGTCGGCGTACGCGACGGCCTCGCCGGCCAGGGCCTCGGCGTACCCGGCGAGGGCGTGGCCGATGGTGGTCGGCTGGGCCGGGCGGCGGTGGGTGTAGCCGGTGATGACCACGTCGGCGTACCGGTCGGCGGAGTCCAGGGCGGTGGCCCCGGCGGCGAGCACCCGGTCGAGCACCCCGAGGAGCTGGTCGCGCAGCAGCATCCGGAACACCCCGGCGTCGAGGTCGTTGCGGCTGCGCGCCATCTGCACGTCCAGCTCGGACGTGGGGATGCCGCACGCCTCGGCGATCCGCTTCTCCATGAGGTAGTACGTGTCCTCGAAGCTGCCGTCGAAGGCGGGCGCGGGGCCCGTGTCGGCGCGCAGCTCCGCCAGCCCGCGCAGCAGTCGGGCCCCCCGCGCGGCGGGGATCAGCCCCTGCTCGGTCAGCATGACCACGTGCGCCTGGCTGGCCCGCACCATCGCCGGGTAGAGGTACCCGACGTGGTGGTCGTATGTCGGCCGCAGGTGGTACCGCTGGTAGGTGGTCAGCGCGGGTGTGCTCATCAGGAGTCTCTGCTTCCTTCCAGGCCGGGTGCGGCGCTGTTCGCCGCGCCCGGACGTCAGCCGGTCTACTCGTGCACGCCGAGCAGGCGCTCGGCGTTCCCGGCGAAGATCGCGCCCAGGTGGTCGTCGGGCAGGCCCAGCTCCCGGCAGATCCGGAGCTGGTCGTCGAGGTAGCGGGTGACGTACCCGCGCGGGAACCACGACGAGTCGCTGCCGTACACGATCCGGTGCGGGCCGATGGTCTCGTAGCAGCGCCGGAACAGCTCCTCCAGCGTGAGCTTGTACGGCATCCAGCGCACCCACTGGTTCGACCCGGACGTGTCGACGTGGATGTTCGGGCAGCCCCAGGCGGCGAAGAGCAGATCCTGCACGTGCTGGACGCCGAAGTGCGGCACCACCACGGCCAGCTCGGGGAACCGGCGGGCCATCCGGGCCAGCTCGTCCGGGCCGCCGTACCGGCCGTGGGACAGGCCGCCGGCGCTGCCGTAGTGCCCGATGTGGATCAGCACCGGCACGCCGAGCCGCTGGGCGGTGGACCAGAGCGGGTCCAGGTCGGCGTGGTCGAGGGGCCCGCGCAGCAGCGGGGCGAACAGCTTGAGCCCGCGCAGGCCGCGCTCGGTCACCGCGCGGTCCAGCTCGCCGGCCGCGTCGGGGCCGTACGGGTCGTGGTGGGCGAAGCCGAGCAGCAGGTCCGGGTGCCGGTCGACGACGTCGGCGACGGTGTCGTTGCCGCCGCCGGTGACGAAGACGGCCCGGCGGACGTTCACCCGGCGCAGCTCCTCGGCCCACCGGTCCGCCTCGTCCTGCCAGCGCTCGGCCGGGGGCTCCGGGTCGGGGAAGGCCCAGGCCTGCCGCCACTGCCGGGCGTACGGGGCGGAGCCGGCGGCCCGGACGGCCCGCTCGTGCTCCCCGCCTGGGTGCATCCCGGCGGCGTGCTCACACGCCTGGATGGTCGAATCCGCGCCGATGCGGAAGTGCAGGTGGAAGTCGACGATGTCGAGTCCCCGGTCGACGGTCACGATGCCCCCTCGGTCGGTTCGCCCTCGGTCGGTTCGCGGGCCGGCGCCGGCGCCGGGTCGCCGGCCGGGTCCGGCAGCGGGTCGGCGGTGGGTGGGGCGGGCGGCGGGGCGGCCACCCAGGCGGCGACGACCTCGCGCAGCCGCGTCCCGGCCAGCTCCCGCACCCGCCGGCCGGCGGGCTCGTCGGCCAGCGAGATGTGCCCGGACCAGCCCTGCCACGGGTCGGGCCGGGACTCCACCAGCACGTACGGGTGGGTCACCGGCAGCTTCGGCTTCGGCGGCAGGTCGTCGACCGCGCCGAGCCGGACCGCGCCGGGGTCGAACCCGAGCACCCCGGAGGTCTCGTACGCCCCGCCGTGCCCGCGCGAGACCAGCGGGCCGTACAGCTCGGTGGTCTCGCCGGGGGTGACGAGCTGGAACCAGTTGACCAGCAGCAGGCTGGCGGTGCGCCGCCCGGAGACCCACTCCATCGCGGCCCGGACGGTGGACATGTTGGCGTCGTGCCCGTTGACGATGAGCAGCCGGGGGAAGCCGGCCGCGACGATGCCCTCGATCACGTCGGCCAGGTAGCCGACCGCGATCTCGGGCCGGATCGCCACGGTGCCGGGCCAGGGCCGGGTCTGGCCGGGGCAGGCGGCGTACGGCACGGCGGGGAAGAGCACCCCGCGCGGGCCCACCGCCGGCCGGCCCTCGGCCGGGGTCGCGGGGGCCGTGGCGGGGCCGCCCCCGCCCGCGGCCCCGGGGACGACCGGCGCCCCCCCGGGGGGGGGGGCGCCCGGCGCGGGGGGCCGGGGGGCCCGGTGGGGAGTACGGGGGGGTGGGGA